>JANNFJ010000655.1:0-5350 GCA_031379725.1 Calothrix sp. OTE_75_metabat_31 | reverse complement strand
CTTTCACACCTCTCTTTGCATGAATATTTTTCATGTGCTTCTTAACAGTATTTAAAGTAATGTAAAGCTTTTCCCCAATTTTCTTATAACTATAATTAGTGCGATAAAGCAACCAGATTTCTGCTTCTCGTGGCGTTAGTTCGTATTTTTTTATTTCGGATAGTGCAGCATTTATAACTGACTCCGAACGATTTTCGATTGTAATCAATAAGCAAGGATGTGTAAAAATATCTAAATTTAACCATCGAATTCTAATACGAAAGCTGGCTAAATCATTGAGAAAAATATCGTCAAAAATTACTATATTTTTATTGGCAAGACTGCGATTTTCTATTATAAATTCGCAAATTTTCCAAATTACTGATGGTGCAGTGTTATTGTCCTGACTACTTTCTTGAAGTTGATTACAAATTTTGCAAGCATTGGAGTTTGCATAAACTAGCTCGCCAGTTTCAGATAAAATTAAGATGCCATCTTGCATACCTTCAATGACTTCTTGTAAAAATGTTGTTTGCAGCTTATCTGATTTAATATTATTTTGTTTTTGTGCTTTTAGGGCTGGTTGTACCGATGTTTGAGTCAAAGTTATCATAAAATTTGTTGTTATTTTTAATAGAAATGAATAGGTTAATTTGCCTTTAAACTTATGTAAATATTTTTTTAAATCAAGTCCTTTTCAAAATAGCTATTAAATAAAAAAATGATTTAGGTTACTTGTGACATGATTTAAATACAAGTTTACAAATGAAAATTTCGGACAATACTACGAAAATGTTCTTAGTGCGCTACATTGATATACTTAAGTATTCCCCAGTCCCTATTTCCTACTTCCTATTCCTCACGCTCTACTCGATGGGACGCATATCGATGTAAGCTAGTACGCAGTGGAACACTCCCCCGATAGCGCCTTATGTCAATAATTGCTCTGCGAGCTTGGTATCTACAGGATTACGAGCCGATTAACGAGTTGGAGAAACGTCCGGCAGATATTCGCTTGAGTAAAAAGAGCCTGTTAAAATCAGCCTTACGTGCCGACTTCTTAGAGGATACTGACGAGATTAAGAAGTCAACTTGGTTTGGACGCTATCTCGAAGGTGATAATATTGAGTTTTATATTGAAGGTAGCGGCGGCTATTGCGTTGCGAATATTGACTTGATTAGCCATGAGATTTACTTCACCAAACAGGCTTTACTATCGCAGTTAGAACCGACGATATTTTTTTGCCAGCAAACTGAGTTCACAGAGTCAAGCGTTGCATTACGCGAAGGTTTGCAGCAAAGTTTGGATAAATTGAATAAGCGATCGCGTTTACCCCTCGCTTTAGTCGAATCATACCGTCCCAAAGATGGGCCTGCACGTCTCAACCGCACGATGATGCGAAAAATTCGTCGAAGTTTGCTGTTTGTTGCCGATGTCACTCCCATTGCCCGTATCGATGGTGAAACACCGCAACTTATCCCCAGTCCAAATGTTTGTATTGATATTGGTTATGCTATTCAAAGTAAGCGGACTGAGCAAATTTTACTAACCTATCAGCAGCGTCCTGAATTTCTGGGACAATTTCCTTTCGATTTACCACCTTCACAAGTTCTTCAGTTTAAAGACGCTAAGGAATTGAATCATATTCTTACTGATGCACTTGAAACGCAGCTAGGACGGTTTAAGTTGTTTTAATTAGGGAGTAGGGAATAAAGAGTACGAAGAAAGTTAGACTTGATCCTTTTCCTCTTATTCTCTACTTCTATTATTGAAATCTATACTCAGATAGATTTTTCCGGAAGCTGTATGGATGAAAGTAAGAGTAAGTTCGATTTAATCAAAAAATTCCAAATTTTGTAATGTATGAGTATTTACTCCGTGCTAAATCTATGCTGAATCAAAACTTTGAGGCGTAAAGATATGCATAAAGATAGATGTAACAAAGGTCAATAGGTAAATTAGAATACTCACTAATGTGAGCTTATCCGTAATTACAAGTGAAAAATACCGCGCTCGATGGATGCGAGACTAGAAAACTTCAATGTTAAACGTCAACCGCTTGCGCTTGCACAATCTTTTTGAATTGATTTCACGTTCGGTGGTAGCTTCTGGTGCGGGTGGATTAACGATATTGGTTGGAAGCTTGGTATTGGTAGGATGGAGTTGGAATATCGAAATCCTCAAAAGGGGTTTGATGATGAGTCCAACTACGATGAAGCCGAATACTGCCCTCTGTTTTATTGTATGTGGCATTTCGCTATGGTTACTTTTACCAATTGAGGAATTATCCAACCAAAATCAAGCAAGTAACAACCCAGAAAAACTTCACCGCTTTTTTTTAGTCAGCGTTTCGAGATTAGGTGGGTTGGTTGCCCAAGTCACCGGCTTGTTGACAGTATGTCAATATGTGTTTGGTTGGGATTTGGGTATTGATGAGTTGCTGTTTCGAGATAGGATAATATCAGAAGGCAGCTCAAATCCAGGGCGGATGGGACTGAATACAGCGCTGAATTTTGCGCTGATTGGTAGAGCTATAGAACTGTTGAATAAACCACGTACAAATCGTAGTTTTTGGTACGCGCAAATTTTACCTTTAATTGCCGGGTTGATTGCGTTGCAAACGACTATTGGTTATGTCTATAAAGTAACGGTTTTCCAAGATGTAATTCCTTATACAGGTTCTATGGCTATACATACGGCGTTAACATTTGCTGTGTTATGCATAGGAATTTTATGGATTCGTCCCGACCAAGGATTAATGCGATTAATTACTATCGATAATTACGGTGGATTATTAGTAAGGCGGTTATTAATAGCTGCTCTAGCGTTACCGTTAATATTAGGATGGTTAATTTTACAAGGATATCGTAACGGTGTTTACGATGTGGCGTTTGCACTATCGGTGTTTGCGATTGTTTTGATTGCGATTTTCGCCGTTTTGATTTGGTGGAGTGCTGCTTCTTTGGAACGTGTGAGTCGTCAACGCGACCGCGTGCAAGCTACATTAAAGGTAAACGAAGAAAAATTACAAAGTTTTGTTGAGTCGAATGTAATTGGTATCTTGTTTGGTGATGTTTATGGTAACGTCCGCAATGCCAACGATGAATTTTTACGAATGGTTGGGTATGAGCGTAAAGAATTAGAAGCTGGGAAAATACGTTGGGTTGATATTACACCGTCGGAGTATGGGCAAACCGACATTTCCAAGGTAGCAGAAGCTCAAACCCACGGTGCATGTAAAGCATATGAAAAAGAGTATATTCGTAAAGATGGCAGTCGCGTTCCGGTTTTAGTCGGTTATACGTTAGTGGGAGAAAACCGTGAGGAGTCGATTGCATTTATTCTCGATTTAAGCGATCGCAAGCAAGTCGAAGCTGCATTGCAGCAAAGCGAAGAACGTTTCCGCTTGGCAGTAGATAATATTCCCGATGTATTTAGTATTTACGATGCCCAAAGACGGTTACAATTTGTCAATGCCGAAGCTTTGCGTGTCATCGGCAAAACTAATCACGAGATTTTGGGAAAAATTGACGAAGAAATTTTTTCAGAACAAGTCACTTCTTCCTATCTTGATAGTTTAATTAAAGTCCAACAAACCCATACAGCACAAACTACCGAAGCGACTATTTCTTTACCCAGTACCAACACCTTCACAACGCTGATAAAATATGTGCCCGTTTTGAAGAAAAACGGCGAACTTCATCAAATTCTCGCGTTTAATAATGATATTACCGCCAGCAAACAAGCCGAGGCAACGCTTCGCAGTCAGCAAAAATGGCTGGAATATTTGCTCAATTTGATGCCAACACCGCTAGTTCTAATCGAACCAGGAAGTGCAAAGGTCACATTTGTAAACCACGCTGCTGATGAGATTGCAGGTGGTAATTTTCCCAGAGGTAATCCAACTCAAGAGCTTCACGTATATCATTATACCGACGCTGTTGGTTCGCCCATTGCCTACGAACAAATGCCCCTTGTCAGGGCTGCCCGTGGGGAAAGATTGGAGGGGTTGGAAGTCGATTGGCATACCCCAAACGGGATGCGATCGCTGCTGATATTTACTGACACATTACCAGCGATGCACGGTCATGCGGCAACAGCTGTGTTAATGTTCCAAGATATCAGCAAGCTCAAACATGTGGAAAAAGCGCTGTCGTTGGGTTATAAGCGTTTAGAGTTACTATCGAGTACTTCCAGCGATTTGCTGTCAAGTCAAAAGCCGATTGCTTTAATTGACAGTGTTTTCCGCAAGCTTTCGCAACAAATAGGTTTGGATTTTTACTTTAATTATTTAGTTGAAGAACAAGTACAAGAAATGCACCTCGCTTCTTACAATGGATTTAGCGAGGAATTAGCAAGCGAAATCAAAGTATTAAAATTTAGTCAAGGAGTTTGCGGTCAAGTTGCGATTGAACGTCAGCCAATTGTCCTCGAAGATGTTCAGCAATCAACAGACCCTAGAACCGAGATAATTCGCGCTTTGGGAATCAATTCTTTTGCCAGCTACCCATTGATTGCTCAAGAAAAGCTCTTTGGAACATTGTGTTTTGGCAGTTGTAGCCGCTCAAAATTTAGCCAGAACGAAATCGGGATGATGCAGGCAGTGTGCGACCAAATTGCGATCGCCATCGAAAGGTCGCGTTTACTCGGTTCGTTGCAGCAGCAAACCGAACAGTTGCGCGAAGCGAACCGGATGAAAGATGAATTCTTAGCAATATTATCTCACGAATTGCGATCGCCACTCAATGCCATATTAGGATGGGCGCAATTATTGCGATCGCGTCCCAATCTCGACGAAACCAAAAAAGCCCAAGCAGTTGAAACCATTGAACGCAATGCTCGCACTCAAAAGCAACTGATTGAAGACTTGCTTGATATTTCGCGTATCATTCGCGGTAAACTAAGGCTCAATGTCACCTCATGTAACCTTGTTCCCATCATCGAAGCTGCCATCGAAACAGTCCGTATCGCCGCAGAAGCCAAAGAAATCGAGTTGAAATTTTCAATAAAAGTTAATCAACAAACTATTTTATTCAATAAGCAAGAACAGCTATCCACTTGTTATCCCAAATTATTCGTTACAGGTGATGCCGAACGATTGCAACAAATCGCTTGGAACCTCATTGCGAATGCCATAAAATTTACACCGTCGGGCGGACAAGTCGAAGTGAAACTATCTGTCGAATCCTCTACAGAATGTACAAGCAGCGTTCTTATCCAAGTTATTGACAGCGGCATGGGTATTAAGAAAGACTTTATGCCTTACGTATTCGACCGTTTCCGTCAAGCCGACAGTTCCAGCACGCGATCGCACGGTGGATTAGGCTTAGGCTTGGCAATAGTCCGGCATTTAGTCGAACTCCACGGGGG
>JANNFJ010000653.1:0-6191 GCA_031379725.1 Calothrix sp. OTE_75_metabat_31 | reverse complement strand
ACAGGTAGGATGCCTGTCTTGTATATTTGTATGACAGGTAGGATGCCTGTCTTGTATATTTGTATGACAGGCGGGACGCCTATCCTACGTGATTCCCACAAGATTTTTATTCTACCCAATGCTTGGTACGTTGAACCGCTTTTTGCCAGGTGGTAAAGTTTCCACATTCTTTCCCTGGTTCAAATATACGATCGATTTGACGCTGCTGTACCAGTGTTTGGTAACTATCCCAAAATCCGATTGCTAAACCTGCGGCAAAGGCAATACCCTGTACCGTAGTGTCGCGGACTACTGGACGTTCAATCGGAATTTGGAGAATATCGGCTTGAAATTGCATTAGGAAGTTATTTTCACAAGCTCCGCCATCGACTGATAATTTCAGTACCGATGTAGTACAAGATGCATTGATTGCATCGACGACTTCTTGAACTTGGTATGCGATCGCGCTAGCGACTCCGAAGGAGTATCGCTTCTAGAACAGCACGCACCATATGTTCGGGTTTAGTTCCCCCTGTTATCCCCATAAATGCCCCTCTCGCACTCATATCCCAATGGGGTGCCCCTAATCCTGAAAATGCCGGGACGAAATATACTCCCCCACTATCGGTCACTTGGTTTGCCATTGCCTCGGTTTTGGCTGCGGTTTTAATTAATTTGAGGCTGTCGCGCAACCATTGGATACATGCACCGCTCGTAAACATACTACCTTCGAGAGCGTATCCAATTTCAAGCTGATTATTTTTCGGTTGCGTCCACGCTACTGTAGTTCAGCATCTTATTTATAGATATTAAATCTAGATGTAACATTACAGTAAGATATGCCGATATTTCGCAACGTTCCTAATATGCCCCTATAAATTGTAAATCGAATTACCTGAATGTAGAGACGCGAAATTTCGCGTCTCTCTTGAAATTAATTTCGCGTCTCTCGTGAGACTAATTCCGCATCTCTCTTAGGAATTAATTTCTTTTAGAGAATCCCAATTCCCAAAATTAGAATCTGTAACCAACACCAGTTTGCAAGCTTACAGCATCAGCAGAGCTATTCTTGTAAGCATCAATACCCCATTTAGCGTCACCGTAAACAACGACATTGCGAGCAACTTGCGATTCAGCACCAAGGGTGACAACGGGAGCATTCTTATTTCCCAATTGGGTTGCTTGACCTTCATTTGTACTAAACGCATAACCACCACCAAGGTAAACGTTAGTATTTTTTGCAACGGGTGCGTCAAGAGTTACCATTGGAATCAATGCCGCAGCATCACCACCAAACAGCGCAGCACCACGAACCGAAACTTGCGATTTAGGAATAGCGTAACGTCCTTGTATGTTTCCACCAAATGTAGCTGCATCGTTGTTTTGACCACCATTGGTAACACCAGCAGAAACACCAGCACCAACGTAACTACCAGTCATTCCATTTTGTTGAATCAATTGAGATTGAATTGGTCGAGATTCAATCGGTTGAGCAGATGCGATACCAGTTGAAGCAAGAATCGAAGCAACAGCGAGTACAGCAGAAGCAGTCGAGAAAGCGAGTTTCATAATTTGTCTCCTCACCAGGAGTTAAATGCAATCTTTGTATATATATAGAATCGCTTTTTTCACAAAGATTAACCTCGTCTACTCAGGTCATGCAACCAGGTGAAAATTGATTCACCCAATCAGGTGAAGGGAATGGGGAACCCGTAGGGGCACGATACATCGTGCCCTAAAATACCGTGGAATCACGAAAAATCCTTCAACAAGACTCTAATATTTTCCACAACCAATTTAATTTGGCTTCCAAGTCCCGTGAAAACCGTGGGGAATAACATGGGCTAATTCCAACTTACAAACAGGTTCAGCGTCTAACCTATCGGCATCATAAATCCAAACTTGACTAGTATCTAATTTACCATCGTAAATAACGGTAATTACCCAATTTTTATCGGCATTTTCACTATCCTGGACAAAAATAGGTTCCGAAGGGTAGCAATTTTCGCCCGCATCAGCAATAGTTAACGAGTCGCTATCGTGGTCGTAACGTGCGATCGCATTCAATATTTCCTTACTAATATCGGTTCCCGGTCGAAATGTCGATAAATAAGTATACCGTGATATTCTCCCAACGTTTTCAGGTGGAACTGTCGGAAATTCGCTGTGACAATCGAGTATTTTCTCGATTTCGGAAACTTTCCCGGTTTGCGGATTGAGTGTAACCCTCGATAAATGACTTTTTGCTGCGGTATGGGTTTCACCCGTTGCGACTTCCTTCAAATATTGATTGGTTTGAAAGTCTTCATACCTAGCAATATCAACAATTACCGCACCACTAGCGTCAACATAACCATTGCTAAAGTGCCACTGATACCAAGGTTCAGCTTCCCCTCGACTAACTACTTCCAAGCTTTGACGGTCGATAACTAAAATTTGCGTTCCTAACTTAGGTTGCCATTCTAAAGCATCGCTAAAACAGCTAAAACCAGTAAGTGCAGGCAATAAATTCAACCGCACCGGGGAAATGAAGAATATTAGGTATTGCCCAGCTAAAACAAAATCGTGCAGAACTGGTACACCATCAATAGTATGTGCAGCTTTTTGGACAATTCGACCACTGGCAGTACTCTTATAGATATGCAGCGTCGAATTTAAACCGGGAGTTACACCAAAGTTAAAAATCTCCCCCGTTGCTGCATCCTTTTTACAATGTGCGGAATAACTGAGTCCATCAGTTAACCCACCTAAATCTTCTTCTCCCAAGGTTTCCAAACTTTGTAAATTCAAAGCATGGGGTTTGCCACCTTCCCACAATGCCAAAAGTTTATCGGGTAACGCTAACACCGAAGTATTAGCTGCATTTTTTAAACCTTTGAATAATCTATCCCAAATCGAACCAGGGGCAACCATCCCATAATTAGCATAAATTAATTGATTTGCAGCAGATTCTTCTTGATACCCTTTGCTTTGCACGTAGCGGTAAACAGCTTTTGCACCCGCATCGCTAAAATGTACCCCAAGAATTGCTCCATCCCCATCAAACCAATGTCCCATCCGCACACCACCCCGTTCGAGTCTACCGGGCCCATTGCGGTACAGCGAACCGTGAATACCCGTAGGTATTGTTCCAGAGATAACGGGTAGCGGAGTTAATGGAAATTCTTGACCGGGTTGTGCTAAAGCATTTACCCATCCCTGACGATTCGGTATTTGACTAGTAGTTGTCATAATTTTAAATAACCTTAATATCCATAATATCTATCTGTTTTGTTTAACAAATCTTAAACTTGTTAAGTTAATCATTAAAATTATATAGAAAATCTTGAGGAAGTACCGTGCGTCGAATTGACAAGATTATCAGCGTAGCATTTTTAAGCGTGGTGGTAGCTATCGGTGGTTGTACTAACCGCAATTCCACTCAAGGTAATGTGATATTTATCCACCCCGACGGAACAAGTCCTTCCCACTGGGGTGCGGCAAGAATGCTCAATTACGGCCCCGACGGCAGGTTAAATTGGGATAAAATGTCACATCTCGGTGTCTATTTAGGACACATGAAAAACCAACTTACAGCGACTTCTAACGGTGGTGCGGTGACTCACTCGACGGGTATTAAAGTTAATGCAGACTCCTTTGGATTGGATGAAACATTTAAACCGATTGTGGCAGCTTCTGGAAAAACCCAAACAATTATGGAGGAAGCGATCGCAGCAGGTAAAGGTACAGCTATCATCAATTCGGGGATGATTCACGAACCTGGGACTGCTGCATTTGTTGCCAAGGTTCCGACAAGACGCAATTTTGCCGAAATTACCAAACAAATAGTCGAGTCGAATGTCGATGTTATTTTGGGGGGTGGTGAAATGTGGTATCTTCCCAGAGGAACCGCAGGAAAGCACAGTACAGCCGAACAAAGTCAGCGTACCGATGGTGTGAATTTGATTGAAGTCGCCAAGAAAAAAGGTTATGCAGTTGTATATACCCGCGATGAATTATTAAAGTTGCCTGCAAATACTAAGAAAGTTTTGGGTGTTTTCGCAGCTGACGATACCTATAACGATGCACCGGAAGAACAATTAAAACAGCAGAATTTACCACTGTATGTACCCACTGCACCCAAGGTAGGTGAAATGTTGGATGTGACTTTAAAGATATTAGAGCAGAAAGGCAAGAACTTTTTGGTAGTATTGGAAGAGGAAGGTACCGATAATTTCTCTAACTTTAATAATGCCCCAGGTGCAGTGGAAGCAATGAAACGTGCTGATGATGCGGTGGGTATCGCAATGAAATTTATTGAGAAAAACTCCAATACTATGCTGTTGACTGCTGCTGACAGCGATGCAGGTGGTTTAGAAGTTGTGGGAGTTACAGAAAGAGATTTTCCCCTCGATAAACCCGTACCTGAAAAAAGCGAAAATGGTTCTCCTTGGGATGGTCGAGATGGGACAAAGACTTTACCGTTTATTTCTGCACCCGACAAGCAAGGTAAACGTTTTCCCTTTGCTATTGGTTGGTCAAGTGGGGGTGACAATGCGGGTTCAATTGTTTCTAAAGCGCATGGATTGAATGCCGATAAGTTGCCGAATACTATAGATAATACCGATATTTATCGGTTGATGTACGCAACGCTATTTGGCAAAGAAATTCCCCGATATGTGAAATAGAGTTTAGCCTGGAAAACAAATAATAATTTCTATTTAATGCGTGATGCGATCGCATTGACAAGACTACTATTTAATCAAAGTTACTAACCCGTCTGAACTATCAGCGGGATTTTGTTTGAGTACTTTAATCAATTAAATTACCCAATTAAGGAAAATTTCTTTTTTCGAGCAATTGCGATCGCGCAAGCGTGCCGAAGGCATATCGCAATCCTTACTATCCCGTTTCCAATCAGTTTGTGTTACTTGAACTACTCGATAGCAGTTACTGTCATAATATGATTGCACAGAGGAAACCAAGTATATATCTGTATAAAAACAATATTTAAATAGATATTAATTTTATAAAACAGCGCTTATTTTGCGATAAACACGTAATTTTGAGTAAATCAAGTAACAATATTTACGTTTTTTGTTCGCGTGAAGATATTGTATTTTATTACTTTCACTCTTCTACAGTTTAGGGCTATTTCACTGCCATTTTATGGTTGAAGTGAGGGGAACTTAAATCAATCGGGAGCATCCTGTTTCGGCGTGTAGTGCGTACCCCTGCGGGGAAGCAAGCAACGCGCAGCGGGTCCGCAGGGCTTACATCTTGCTCGCTTAATATAGTACGCGAGCAAGATGCTCGCACTACAAAATTATAAATCTGCCAAAACAGGATGCTCCCAATCAATCAAACGCTCATCATTCTTCAACCGATTGTGTTTCCAATCAATTAGTTTCCCCAATTAAGGGGAACGCTAAAGGTAATTCAGAGTTGCTGGCTGGTGTGAATATGGTTTCCAATCAATTAGTTTCCCCAATTAAGGGGAACCCCTCAATTTTAAACCCTTACCCAGTAAAGCGTCCAGAAGCAGTTTCCGAGGGGGTCAGAAAAATTGACGCGAGAACTGCAAAAATCCATCTGCAAAAACCTTCAAACCTTTACACAGCAAGGCAGCGAGCGGGTCAACGGAATATTAGGCTTTTCAGAGATTTAAAGACACCCTCGCCTGTAATTAGATGATAGTCGAATTAGTTAAGATGCTCAACTAGGAAAGCAATATAACTTCTTTGATCACAAGGTTAATACCAGTGGGGGTTTGGACAGTAACTTCGCAACCTTACCTTAAGCTATTGCTTCAGAACTTTTAAATTGTGCAATAGTTTTTAATTCCTCTTCTTCTTCCTTCAGAACATAGTAAAGTTCCCAATTTTGTTGGAGGTTTAACCAAAACTCTGAACTATTCCCGAAAAATTTTGCAAAGCGCACTGCTGTACTAGGTGTGATACCCCTCTTTTGATTTACAACCTCATTAATTCGCTGATAAGGAACATGAATTGCGTCTGCAAGGTCTCGTTGTGATATTCCCATTGGTTCAAGGAAATCTTTAAGTAATATTTCTCCGGGATGTGAGGGGGGCCTATGTTTGGGAACTCTCATTTCCTAGTAATCTCCTAATGATAATCGACTATTTCAACTTCTGATGCTCCTTCGAGTATCCATGTAAAACAAATCTCATATTGGGCAGTTTATAAATAATTATCTGTCATTCTGAGGAACGA
>JANNFJ010000651.1:0-5054 GCA_031379725.1 Calothrix sp. OTE_75_metabat_31 | reverse complement strand
GAGCAAGATGCTCGCACTACAGTAACCCCTCAAAACTTATGACATGGAGTACTAATTTATTGCTTCTTCAGATGTAGGTTGGGTATAGCGTAAGCGAAACCCAACATATAATAGTTGGGTTCCACTTCGTTCCACCCAACCTACGTCTACTACGTACCCATCAAAACTTATGACATGGAGTACTAGTTTATTGCTTCTTCAATTAAATATTACCGTTTTTTCTCTTTGTTACTTGAGTCTTTCAGTATTGATATTTTGATATTTGTGTTGTATTTATCGCGGTAAATCAAGCTGTTCTTGCTAAATTCTAAAGGTCGATCAACACAAGTTAATGTCACCTTTAGAGTATAAATTGGGTGCTAATCATCGAATAAAACACTACCACGCATTTAAGCGAAACAAAAAGCATCGTGATTGGCTATGGTTATTCGCATTCTGGGTTATTTGTGCTTGTAATGGTTGGTTTTTGGGACTATCTCCAGCTACTTCTCCAGTATCTCCAGTAGTAATATTTTTCGCTATTTTCCCTCTTACTTTTATTTTTTACGCATTTTATACTAGTTGGGGAGAGAAATTATTAGCAAATGTACGCTGTAGAGACCTGATTAATTCTGCTTCTACGGAAACAATACAAATAGTCACAACTTGGTATGACAAAAGTACTGACATTTTGAGATTTTCATTATTCATATCTTGGCTGTTACTCGCATTTGTTATTGGTAATTTTCATATAAATTTAACTTCTGTTCCCATGACATCAGTAATTGTATACGGTATACATATTTTATTTTTTGTTTTCGTATTGATGGACTCACTCAGCGAAACTGGACTTTTTATACTATTTTTTATCGGTATAATGGCTCTATTATTATTGCTAATTACCGACTGGGAAAGAATTTTGCGATTAATTTGGTACTGTAACTTCATGTCAACTACGAACAATGCTGGAGTCAGATTACAGCAGTATTCCAATAGTTTTTTCAAAGCAATGATTGCTTTAATTTGTACGGCTACATTGGGATTGACGATAGGATGGGTGTTTGCAGGTGCAGGAATTTAGGGGAAAAGCCTTTTAGCGACGGTCAGCGAATAATATCGAAGCGAACAAATCTTTCATTTGATAAATTGTTGGCAAGGTTACATTTCGCGGTAAAATCGAAGGTCTGCAATAAAACTGGTGCGGGAAGACTGGAGACGCTTACTTATGGCTCGGATGTATTATGATGCTGATGCAAATTTAGACCTTTTAGCTGGAAAAACTATTGCGATAATCGGTTATGGTTCGCAAGGTCATGCCCACGCGCTGAACTTAAAAGATAGTGGCATGAACGTAATTGTCGGATTATATCCGGGCAGTAAGTCGGCAGCTAAAGCCGAAGCCGCAGGTTTAACCGTTAAAAATGTGGCTGATGCTTCATCTGCGGCGGATTTTATCATGATTTTGCTGCCCGATGAAGTACAAAAAAGTGTTTATAAAAGCGATATCGAACCCAACCTTAAAGAAGGTGATGTACTCGCATTTGCCCACGGGTTTAATATTCACTTTGGACAAGTCGTCCCACCCCCAAATGTCGATGTCGTCATGGTCGCACCCAAGGGGCCCGGACATTTGGTTAGACGCACTTACGAACAAGGGCAAGGAGTACCAGCACTGTTTGCGGTGTACCAAAATGCTAGCGGACAGGCACGCGATCGCGCGATGGCTTATGCTAGAGGTATTGGTGGAACCCGTGCCGGTGTTCTAGAAACGACTTTCCGTGAAGAAACTGAAACCGATTTATTCGGAGAACAAGCTGTTCTTTGCGGTGGTTTGAGTGCATTGATTAAAGCCGGTTTTGAAACCTTAGTCGAAGCTGGTTATCAACCTGAATTAGCTTATTTTGAATGCCTCCACGAAGTCAAATTAATTGTTGACTTGGTTGTTGAGGGTGGTTTGGCAACAATGCGCGATAGTATTTCTAATACTGCCGAATATGGCGATTATACTCGCGGTCCCCGTGTTGTTACCGACCAAACCAAAATTGAGATGAAGAAGATTCTCAAAGAAATTCAATCGGGACAATTTGCACGAGAATTTGTACTCGAAAATCAATCGGGTAAAGCTGGTTTTAATGCAATGCGTCGTCAAGAAGCCGAACATCCCATTGAGGAAGTCGGTAAAGACTTGCGGGCAATGTTTAGCTGGTTGAAAAAAGCGTAGGATAGGCAACAACGTCTGTCTTTGGGCATATTTGTAGGTTAGACAAGATGTCCGACCTACAAATTTTGGGAGCATCCTATTTCGGCGTGTAGTGCGTACCCCTGCGGGGAAGCAAGCAACGCGCAGCGTGCCCGAAGGGCTTGCATCTTGCTCGCGTACTATATTAAGCGAGCAAGATGCTCGCACTACCAAATATTTTCTAACCCATCAGAATTAATCACATAGACCAATAGTAAACATTACTTACCTTTTCCACCTCCTTCAGTTTTTTCGATATTATCTTCCGTGCGTTGGTATGGATTAACTTTAGGTTTCCAACTGGGAAATATTCCAATGACGAAATTATTAACTATGGTGCGAGTTTGTAAACTAGCAGTACTCAACGGCTTTGGTAAGAAACTATCCCCGCAACCGACGAATAACAACATCAGAAATAAAAACAGCGTCATATTGCCTTTATTAAACATTTTTTAGCGCTCAAAAAGCTTTATTAATAGATTATTCTTTACTTTACTAATCATGAACCAAGCGCAGGTTTAAAGCGCCAGCCAAAACAATTAACATCCAACGCAGTCAACTAAATTCGGACGATGGTGAATCCAGGGATTTGCGGCTTCGAGTTGTGCTGCTAAACTAATTAAAGTAGACTCAGCAGCAGGCTTACCAATAATTTGCACGCTCATTGGTAAACCTCGATGATCGAAACCAGTGGGAATTGCTAAAGCAGGTTGTCCGGTAGCATTAGCTGGGGGACATGGTGCAATCCACTCAACGATATTGCGGAAAATTTCTTCGGCATGTAAATCCGACCATTCCCCAATGCGGATGCAGGAATGCAGGTATACTGGTAGCACCAAGACATCAAAATCGTCAAAAAAGCTAATTATTTGCCGCGAAATTACTTGGATTCGAGATACAGCTTTGACATAATCAACAGCACTGTCGCTTTTCGATAGCAGCCATCGATTAACTGGTTGCAATGCTTCTAATGGAATCCCCGATGCTGCAACCCCGGTTCGCCAAATAACTTGAAATGGTTCAATTAAACCGCTGAAATCGGGACATTTTTCCTCTACATGGTGTCCAAGCTGTTCGAGTAATTTAACGGTTTCCAAAACAGCTTGTTTACAAGTTCCATCAGCTTCACCAATGGGTAAAAAACTTGTCGCATAGGCAACTCGTAAACTACCAGGTTTTTGCTTGCTAGCTGTCAAAAACGAGACTTCTGGCTTGGCTAATAAGTAGGGGTCGCCAGCTACATTCCCAGAGATTACGTCTAATAAAGCCGCAACATCAGCAACAGTCCGCCCGATGGGGCCATTCGTCGCCACACCTCCAAAGCGATCGCCACATGGGGCAGGCGAAACTCGACCTCGTGACGGTTTTATACCAAACAATCCACAGCAAGCCGCAGGGCCGCGAATCGAACCACCCGCATCCGAAGCTTGGGCAATAGGGCACAACCCAGCTGCAACAGATGCGGCAGCACCCCCACTCGATCCCCCAGATGTATATTCGAGATTCCAGGGATTGCGCGATGGGGGAAAACCCGTAGGTTCGGTGTAAGGAAAGCAACCTAGCTCGGAAGTTGCTGTTTTACCGAGAATAATAAATCCAGCTTGGCGAATTTTAGTGACAACGTTATCTTCATAATTAGGAATATTATTTATGAGGACTTTTGTCCCGTAGGTGCAGGGAATGCCTGCTACCGAATTAAGGTCTTTAATGGAAATTGGTACACCAAAAAATGGCGGTAATTCTTCAGTGACAGACAATACCTCGGTTTTCGCTTTGGCATCGGCGATCGCTTGGTCGGCTGTAACTGTAAAATAACTTCCAAGTTGGGGATTTAGGCGCGAAATCCTTTCTAAATAGACTTCCACCAACTCCAACGGCGACACTTCTCGCCTGCGGATTAAGTCCGCCAATTCCAATGCAGGGGTATAAACTAAATCAAATGGATTCATCGTTATTTTAGAGCCACGCGAGCCTTGTTGGCTCTACCGCAAAAGTGAGACTCCCATTTTAATCGAAGTTTTTGACTTAAAGGTATTTTCGGAAAGTAAAGGTATAATTTTCTTTCCCCAATCTCCAATGACCCTATCGAAAGATTTATCGTTTTCCGACTGTATTGAGGGCACGATGCCTAACTGCCCTTACAATTCCCCAACTACCCTTACTCGTTCATCTCCTTCATCGTAGCCAGTGCCGAAGGTGACAGACGGCTAAGGTAACGGAAAATCCAATATTTGAATATGGTATCTAGTACCACGGGGAATGTCGCAATAAACAGAAATATCCCACTATGGCTGGGAACCACACCTAAATGTTCTGCTAGCCCTTGCAGAATAACTTCCCAACCGTGGGGAGAGTGGAAACCCACGAAAATATCAGTAAACAAAATAATTAAAAATGCTTTAGCACTATCACTCAAACCATAAACAACGTCATCTATAAATGCTTTTACAACTACGATTTCCCGTTTGCTGGTAGCAATTACAATGGCAAATGCCACAAGCGAAACCAAATCGGCAAATACATTACTAATTGCACTACTACTTTTAGTCCGAAATTCTTCTGCTAGTTCTAACGCTTTTTCTTGAACTTTTTTCTCAATTACCTCGGTTGATAGTGCCGGAGATTTTTGAATCAATAGCTGAAACTTTAATCCTTCCTCAAATATTTCTAATTCCTCGAATGCTTTATCTTCCATTCCATAATTTAGAAATATTTGCTGAGTATTTTCTCCTCGCACCCGTTCAACTATGGGATTAAATAAGAGATTTTTAGCTAATATCTGTGTTAAGAGGGGAACAAGTATCAACGTTGCTAAAAACTTAACTGCAGTTTGCGT
>JANNFJ010000590.1:0-2472 GCA_031379725.1 Calothrix sp. OTE_75_metabat_31 | reverse complement strand
GTCCGCGATCGCCAAATTCAATTTTATTTGCGTGGTGTCCTCCAAGACCTCGATATTGCCATCGATTACGTACCCGAATTACCGCTGATTGACGAGTTATTTCGCGGATTTGCCGATATTATTGATAGCCAAATTCCCGATTTACCACCGCAATATGCCCAAATATTGCAATCCAAGGCTTATGCGATTTGGCAAGCTGCACCGTGGGAATTTTTGGAAGAACAGCAAATTCTCTCGATTGAGATTAATAGATGGGATATTGGCACTCTCTATGCCTCCGTAATGGGCATGTTGGGAATGGAGTATGGGATTTTATTATATCGTTCCGAAGAGTCCCTTAAGCGCTTTCGTGCTTCTGTCGTCAATGAGGAATCAACACAGAATTTAGAAGAAGCGTTTCTCAAGCAAGATTGTTTATTCCTGACTTTTGAACGTGCCGAAGCAGACGAAGACGATGATGACGAATTCGACGACCTAGCCGATTTGCCGTTATCGGAAATTGACCCTACCTTTGGAAACATCCATCCTTTAGAAGGATTGCGTTCGGTTTTATACGAAGAAGAAGCGCTGATTGTTTACGTTGCCCTCGAAAGTCTGTTTCGATTTGTCCGCGATCACCATCGTCAACTTAACAGCCCTGATTTTCCTGCCCTCACCCGTCGCTATCGCATTACGCTACCAGAATCAGAAGAGACTAAATCCCTAAATGTGAATGTTGCAACTATGCCAGATTTGGCAGCCGAATTGGAGGAAATGGCTGGTGATGACGACGATCGGGAGGAGGGGTTGCCTGATGACGCGGTATTTCGGTCGTTACGCGATGATTTAATCCCCGAAGATTCGTTTTTGAGCTTGGGTGTTGTCTCGTGGGAAATGTTGGACGATTTACGCAAGGGTGTTACATACCAAAAAGCAGGTCAAATCGAACCTATTGGTGATGGGTTGCCTGTAATTTTAGTCCAGACCTCGCGCCCTAAAGCTAAAACTGCCATCGAAATTATTCAAGAGGCAGGAGGACTTAGTGCTATTTGTTTTAACCCAGGTGCTGACCCTTTTGGTGGCGATGGCTATGACCTGGGTTTACTGCAAACTCAAAATAATGAGTTATTTCTATTCGGCGAATTTGATGATGATGACCCAGTTCATGTTGATGCTCGCCAAAAATGGAACCAGCGGTGCAAAAATACTAAGGGTTATTGTGGTTTGATTATCGCCAAAGGACTCACCGGTGCCAGTCGCGGCAATCCCCAACTCCGCGATATGATGGCTTTGTTTGAAACGCGATCGCTTTCTCCCAAAGATTTAGGTATCGGTACTTTGCAACTTATGCCCGAACTTCAGCTTGAATAGTTAGCTACGTGAAAGTGACATCTAATAGCTACTTTTATACAAATTAAAAGTTAGCTAAATTTAGAGAATTCAGAAGTATTATCATTACCAGCAAAAATATTGCGAGTAATCACTGTTGGACATCGAAGCAGAAGTAATTTAAATTACTTTAGTAATACGGGAACAAGCAAATTTCAACCGAATCATGATTCACACAGCATCAACCGCAAATTCACAACGGTCTTCACCTGAAACTTCGCCAGCGAAATCCTAGCGAACGCAATAGTCAAATAGCTAGTATGCTTGATACCGAAATGTTTCAAGTGTACCTCTGGGTGTGCATCCTTGAAGATAGTATCGGCGCAATTCAGCACTAATTATTCCCATTATGTGTAATGTTATACCCTGCATTAAAAGTACAGTGGGAATTGGTACGACAAATGATCCATTTGCTAGGTCAGGAAATAAATATTCGTCTAGGAGAAAAGCAGTGAAGCCTGTTTAGACCTTATTTTCAGATTTTATGGGATAATATTTAGCCCTGATGTTTTCCCCGACAGTTTGGATTAAAAACGCGACCCAATATAATACTAGGGCATAGCAATGCTCTGTCCTTTAAATTATTGATGTATTGCAATCAATATTGGCATCAGTGTTATCCCATCTTTAATAATGAATATATATTTTGTCAAGCATAATAATTAAATATTTAATATTTGCAGCTTTATCTTTACAGTTATTTTATAAATTTAAAATCAGGGATTAGCCCAAATTTAAATCAAGATTACTTAAAGACTATAGGTAATTTAAGTAGAACCGAATACAATAAAATAATCGAACTATAAATTATTTTAGATGCAGCGTCAAAATCAAGCCGTAATATTATCAAAAATATGAAAAAAAAAATAGAAGAACTCGAACCAAGTTTTGAGCCAACTAAAGTAGCAACTTCATCGTTAGCTTTACAATGGGCTAAAAAGTATTTACAAAATCTTAATAACGATTATAGTCGAGTCGAAGATAATCAAGAAATGCTGCATCTCAAAGATGTAGTATCGCAAGCTGGACGGGAGCAAACATCCCAAAAGCTGATGAAATCCTTACGAACTGTTAGCCATCAAGCTTGGAACAAAGTTGAGATGC
>JANNFJ010000570.1:0-7237 GCA_031379725.1 Calothrix sp. OTE_75_metabat_31 | reverse complement strand
TGCTGTTAAAGCAATAAATATCCAAAGAAACCGTCGTAGAGACGTTACATGTAACGTCTCTACGAATTTATACACAAATCCCGGTTCAGATTTGTGAAAAAAAGAAGATATAGAAACCCGGAATCTCTAAGATTCCGGGTTTCTGATTTTCATGTAATTTCCAAATTCTCAAGAAAAGTTTAATTTACTCCTTAATTTTGCCCAATGCCAACTTCGCAGCACCCAACATCCCTGCTGCGTTGCCCAATTCTGCTGGCAATACTTCTAAACCAACCCTAGAAGTAATAAAAACTCGCTTTTCAATCTCAGCTTTCACAGCAGGCAAAAAAAACTTCGCACTCGCACTTACACCCCCACCCAACAAAATTGCTTGCGGGGTCAATACGTAAACTAAGCTCGTTAAACCAATACCCAAATCGCGTCCGTATTCGTGCCAAAAATTTAGCGCTCCTACATCTCCAGCTTCTGCCAATCCTCCTAATTCTGAGGGTTCTTTGCCCGTGCGGCGGCGAATTGCCCCAATTGAAGTAAACTGTTCCAACGAACCTTGGTTGCCACTATTACACATCGGTCCATCGGCATGTAGAGCAATTAATCCTAATTCTCCAGCCGCACCATGATGCCCAATAAACAATTTACCATTAAGGAAAATCGCTCCACCGACACCAGTACCCAAAGTTAGGAGGATGAAATTTTGAAAGCGACGACCTGCACCTAACCAAGCTTCACCCAAACCCGCACAATTGGCATCATTAGCAAGAATCGTTGGTTTACCAGTTGCTGTCTCCAACCATTCTGCTAGGGGCACATCACGCCAGCCTGGGAGATTAATTGATACTAGAGCAATTCTTCCATCAGGGTCAGATGGCCCTGGCATTCCCACACCAATACAAGAGGCATAGGAATGCGGATCGAGTTTTGCGATCGCACTAACCATCACATCAAAAATAGCTTCGGGTGTAGCAGGTTGGGGGGTCGCTACTGTTAATGAGTCGATACAAGTACCATCAATAGCAAACCTCCCCAACTTAATTGCCGTTCCTCCCAAATCAATCCCGATTACTTGAGTCATTGGCTATTGTTGAGTTGACATGAATCGCTAACTTTTTTTGGTTTTATACTCATTTGCATCAGCCGACTTGGCAGCAACATAAGTAACAGGCAAAGGGCGAAAACTGGCTTGCGTCTGTAAATTTGATACAGGTGTGCCTCTGAGAATACCCGCAAGCGCGACCGAAAGCATGAACCCACCAGCCGCAGCGGCAGCTAAAGAAAAATTATCTTTCATACAAAACTCTTTGTTACAAATACAACAAATAATATTAACCCAATGGAATTAGGGAATGGGAAGTGGTAGGTAGGGGGGAGGGAACTTAGAGGCTAGAAAACTATAAACAAGAATTGAAAGTTAATCCTGTGTCAACTAAATACATGGGCATTTATAAACATGGACAAACATAAATATTTTTTCCGACCCCCTATTCTTTATTCCTTACCCCCTTATCTGTTTCCGCAAACGGGGATTAACAAAATCGTTTAACCCTTCACCGAATAGGGATAATCCGACAACCATCAAGGTCAATGCTAAACCCGGAAATAAAGCCGTCCACCAAATTCCCGTCGGTAAAGCTTCCAATGCGAGTCTTAAATCCTGCCCCCATTCGGGTACTTCGTCGGGAAGTCCCAAACCCAAAAATCCTAAACCACCCAATACCAGAATCGCATCGGCAGCATTCAGGGTAAAGAGTACAGGTACACTTTGAATCACATTAAAGAATAAATAGCGCGATAACACCTGCCAAGTATTTGCCCCCATAGCTTGCGCGGCTTCAATAAACACTTCAGTTTTAACGCTAACCGTGTGGTTGCGAACGACGCGATAATATTGGGGAATGTAGGCAATGCTAATTGCGATCGCAGCATTCAATATTCCCCTTCCCACTACAAATGCCAATGTTACCGACAGCAGTAAACCGGGCAAAGTGTAGATACTATCCATAATGAATAGCAATATCTTATCCAAATTGCCGCCCATGTAACCACTCAGCATCCCTAACGGTACACCTATAACCATACTCAACGCCGTTGCCAACAATACCACCTGCAACGCTGCCTGTGCGCCAAACAACGTGCGTGAAAACACATCATAACCCTGGCGACTCGTACCAAACCAGTATTTACCCGAAGGTGGTTCGTGAATTGGGTTAATTAGCGAGTCTGTGGGATTTTGGATTAATCCCAACGATTGCAGTACAGGTGCGAAAAATGCCAGAAATATAAAAAATAGAGTCATAATCAAGCCTATCAACATTAACTTTTGTGAAAGGCTAGAGGTTTTAGTAAATCGTAAAATACTGGGCAGGGGACTTTTAGTGACAGCCATATATACAATTATTAGTCATAAGTTAAGACTAATATAATATTAATGGCGTTTTGTCAACTAAATATCTAGACAAACCCGCCCTGACCCCATGCATAATCCGGCGTGGGGTAGGGCATGGGGTGGGATGGGGGCGGGTTTCTTGAGTTTGTCTGTGGGTGGGAAATTTCCCTCGTTAATCCGCCCCCTACAGGTTCGTCTCGATTAATTGCCGGTATTCGCTTTTCTGTTTTACACCTTTAACTTCTTTCAACAATTCTTTATCTTTGAAAATTTGTACTGTTGGTGTACCGTTAATCCCAGCATTCTCTGCAATTCCTCGGTCTTTGTCGATATCAATTTCGACAAAGTGGATTCTACCGTCGAACTCGTCTACCACTTTATTTAATATGGGTTTGAGAGTATGGCAAGGACCGCAACCGGGAGAAACGTATTTGACCATGATTAAGCGATCGCTTTCATGGAACAACTTCCGCAGTGCTAAACCACCTTCGTGGCGCGTCGTATCGATATCAAATTCTTTGTCGGTGGGGGTTTTGTTGTCGGCAGGTTGAGCATCTAGGTCGTTATCAGGTGTCTGCGATACGCGATGAAATTCCTGAATCAAATCATTTACAGATAACCAACGTTCTGCCAACATTGCTGCCGCACAACCCGAACCTGCTGCTGTAATTGCTTGACGAAATTCGTGGTCTTGGACATCTCCGGCTGCGAATACACCATCTACGCTTGTCTCTGGCATACCTGGCTTGGTAATAATATATCCGACATCATCAAGTTCGATTTGTCCCTCAAATAATGATGTATTGGGCTTGTGTCCGATTGCGTAGAATAGACCCTTGGCGTGCAATCGGGTTTCTTCGCCCGTTTTGCTATTGCGAACTCGTATGCCTTCCATGTGCCCATTCCCGAAAATATCCACCGCTTCGGTGTTCCAATGTACTGTGATTTTCGGATTACTTAAAACACGGTCTTGCATAGCTTTCGATGCCCGCATTTTCTCGGTACGTACTAATAAATTAACCTTAGAACCGTATTTAGTTAAATAAATTGCTTCTTCGGCTGCTGAGTCGCCTGCCCCAATTACTGCCAATTCTGCACCGTGAAAAATCGGAGTCGCACCGTCGCAAATCGCACAAGCGGAGATTCCACGACTCCAAAATTCATGCTCGTTGGGCAAACCTAACCGCTTTGCAGTTGCCCCAGTTGCTATAACAATACTATGAGTCTTAAATTCTCTTTCTTCTGAACGAATTGTAAAAGGACGCTGGCTTAAATCGACCGAAATTACATCCTCTGTATATAACTCTGCCCCCCAGCGCTCGGCTTGCGCTTTCATATTATCCATTAATTGCGGGCCTGTTATACCTTCAGGAAAGCCGGGGAAATTTTCCACTTCGGTTGTGGTCATCAATTGCCCACCAGGTAAACCTCCTATTTGAAAGCCTTCAAATACAATCGGTTTGAGGTTGGCACGTCCTGCATAAATAGCAGCTGTGTAGCCTGCGGGACCCGAACCAATAATTACGAGATTTTCTACTGTGGGATTTGCCATAATTACTTACACGAACTCATAGTGACTACGCTTAACTTAGGATAGCATATTCAAACTATCAGTTGCGAGTATGATGGTTCATGTCATAAGTTTTGCGGGGTTGTAGCATAAGCGTCTCGCCTGTGGAGTCCGGTCAGGCGGGACGCATAACCTACGGACGACAATATATACCGTCAAAATTATGACACGAAGCACTAGTTTGTACGGAGATGTTAGATGTAACGGACACTACTGCCAAACATAAATCAACAAAAACAAAATAATCCAAATTACATCGACAAAGTGCCAAAAAAGCGAAGTCGCATTCACTCCATAATGACCTGTATCATAATTGCCGGGAATGAACGAACGAATCAAAATAATTGACTGCAACAAAATACCAGTAAAAACGTGTAACCCGTGAAACCCCGTTAGCAAATAAAACAAACCACCAAATACACCAGTGGTAAAACCAAATTCGAGGCTACTCCATTCGACAGCTTGACCGTATAAAAAATAACTCCCCATTGCCATTGTTGCGAATAGAAACGCTCGAAATCCCCAAAGATTATGCCGTAGTAAAGCACGTTCAGCCAAGTAAATAACAAAGCTACTCGAAACTAGAATTACAGAATTAATTGCTGGTTCCTTAATTTCGAGTCCAGAAACTCCAGGTGGCAACCATTCAGTTGTGTTTAGCTTAGTCACAGCATAAGCTGCAAAAAAGCTCAAGAAAATTACACTTTCAGAAAGCAAAAATACGATAAAACCGTACATTTTATTGCCTTCTTCATCGTGTTCGTGTTCGGCTACATGATGCGTATTAATTGAACTGTCCATGATTGAAGAGGGGGAAGGGGGAAGGGGGAAGGTAGAGACGCGAAATTTCGCGTCTTTATTTTCGCGTCTTTATTATTCGTGATGATGCGA
The DNA here is from genome assembly GCA_031379725.1 of Calothrix sp. OTE_75_metabat_31. GTDB lineage: Bacteria > Cyanobacteriota > Cyanobacteriia > Cyanobacteriales > Nostocaceae > JANNFJ01. The sequence continues at coordinate 2,393 of JANNFJ010000570.1, read as the reverse complement.
ACTCGCAACCAGTGGTTCGTTTGTACCGTAACCGTAGGGAGGAGAAATAACAACGGGAAGTTCTTCAAAGTTTTCGACAGGAGGAGGTGACGATACTAACCATTCCAAACCAATTGCCCGCCAAGGATTATCAGGTGCTTTGTCACCATTAATCCACGAACTAATTATATTCAGAATAAAAGGCAGCGTAGACACACCTAATAAAAATCCGCCCAAACTAGCAATAACGTTCCAGAAAGTGTATTCAGGGTCGTAAGATGCAACCCTTCGCAGCATCCCGTGTAAACCTAATGGATGCATCGGTAAAAAGTTGATATTTGTACCAATAAATGCTAGCCAGAAATGTAATTTACCCAAACCTTCGTAGTACATACGTCCGGTCATTTTCGGGAACCAGTGATAGATGGCTGCAAACAACCCCATCGTCACCGTTCCGTAGAGAACATAGTGGAAGTGACCGACTACAAAGTAAGTATTGTTAACGTGAATATCGATGGGAACCGAAGACAACATGATTCCTGTGATACCCGCGAAGACGAACATAACTAAACCACCCAATGCAAACAGCATCGGCGTATTTAAGTGGATTTTACCGCCCCAAATCGTCGCTACCCAAGCGAATACTTTGATTCCTGTCGGTACGGAAACGCACATTGTCGAAATCATGAACACTATCCGCATCCAGCTAGGAGTACCTGAAGCGTACATGTGGTGAACCCAAACAAAGGCACTAACCCCAGCAATTAACAGCGAAGAAATTGCCACAACTCGATAACCAAATAATGGTTTGCGCGAGTAAACGGGGAATATTTCCGAGAAAATCCCGAAGACTGGCAAAATAATCACGTAAACAGCAGGGTGCGAGTAGAACCAGAACAAGTGCTGAAATAGCACGGGGTCGCCACCTCGGTCTGGGTTGAAGAATGCTGTTCCTACGCTCAAATCGAACAGCAACATAATTGCACCCGCAGTCAATGCAGGTAGTCCAAATAACTGAATAATTTGAGCGCTAAGAACTGCCCACACGAATAAAGGCATCCTGAAGAAAGTCATACCCGGCGATCGCATTCGCACAATCGTTGTCACAAAATTGACAGCGCCCATAATAGAGGATACGCCAGATACCGCCACTGCAAGCAGCCAAACAAATTCGCCGTTAATTAAGCTACCAGTAGGGTTCTGCGTACTAACTGGTGGATAGGACCACCAACCAGCTTGGGCGGGGCCTCCAGGTACAAAAAAGCTTGCCATTAACAGCGCCCCGGCAACTGGCACCATCCAGAAAGCGGCAGCATTGAGGCGCGGGAATGCCATATCCCTGGCACCAATCATTAATGGTACAAGGTAATTAGAAAATCCTACGAGCGATGGGAATGTCCAGCCAAATAGCATCACTGTTCCGTGCATAGTGAACATAGCGTTATACACGGTGCGGTCAACGAGGTCTGATTCGGGGGTAAGAAGTTCACCCCGCATAATCATTGCGAAAATACCGCCGACTAGGAGAAACAAAAATGCGGTAACTAGGTACTGAATACCAATTACTTTATGGTCGGTGCTGAAGCTAAAGTAAGTTTTCCAGGTTGTGGGAGGTAGATAGTGATGTTTCTCAATCACAACGCTGTTCGTTTCTTCAACGTTGATGTTTGTCATGTTTATTTTTTGGTCGATGGTTAGGATACCGTAGGATAGGCGTCTCGCCTGTCCGACAAAAAGTGTTGAAACGCTTTGAAGTTTCTTTCGTAATACTGGCTTACAGCCATATATATGCTGCTTGACTGCACAGGCGAGACGCCTATGCTACGAGATTCAATTCGAGTAATTAACAACTGGAGGTGCTGCGGGTACTACGGATTGCCAACCGTTTTGAAAGGGTTTTGCTTGAGATGCAGCATATTCTGCTGCTGCTTGGTTTTTGGCGGGAGATGGTTCTCGATTAGCAGCAACATTTAACCAATTTTGATAATCTTCGAGGGAATCAACAACAACATTGGCATCCATTGCTGCAAAGTATGTACCCGAAAATTGAGAATCCATGAGACGGTATTTACCTTCACGGGTAGGAGTGAATTCAAAGTCAATCGTGCGTTTGGGAATAATGTCTTGTTTGAGCCGAAAAGCTGGAATATAAAAGCCGTGAAGAACGTCTTCAGACTTTAATGCAAGGTGAACTCGTTGATTTGCGGGGATGTGAAGTTCAGTACTAGAGACATTTTTATAGGGGTAGTGAAATTCCCAAGCCCATTGTCTGGCAATCACATCAATAGGTTGGTTAGTGTCGATTTCTGGTTCGACAGGTGTAGGAGCAGGAGTGTTACTCCGATTAAAGTTGAAGTCCCAAGGTGCAGCATATGCCGATTCCATCGCTTTTGGCATGTGCAAGTGCATCATTT
>JANNFJ010000068.1:0-3235 GCA_031379725.1 Calothrix sp. OTE_75_metabat_31 | reverse complement strand
CGTCCGCATGGCGCTGAAAGCCAGATAAAGCATGATCTGATCCATTGCGCTGGGGCCTAGACGTTTGATCAGATCGATGTCGTTACTCATATTACAGACAGTTAAATAGCACGTTTACAAGTTTTAAGTTTCACAGAAAGTAAGTAGTATACACCTGAGTGCAGGCAATGTGTTGACAATAGATTTTCTATTATGCGTTAAGTCTGGGTATATTTCGTAGTCTTTATCGATATTTTATCCGTAATTTCAAGCAAAAATCTTAAACCCTGCTGTTGCCATAGTCGCCGTTCACGCTTTTTGGAAATCCGCTTGCACTCTAGGTGAGTGCCATTCGTCAGTCCAACTCAATACAATTTTTTTAATAGATGGTTTTTTTAACAGCAGTGTTGAAATTCGTCACCCTGTGAAATCAAGCATTGCTGACAAAACTAATTGTTTCGTCTCCAATACTACTCGGTTTTTTAGACTCCAAATCTCGCAAATCACGTTAATACTAACGAAACTACGAGCTACCACATAGTCAACGCCAGCTAAATCTCAAACTTCCTGATTTTTGAGATTTTAAGTAGTACAAATTCTAACATTGATTATTCTACGGTTATGTTCTAAAGAATACATAGTTAAAAACGGCATGATTTTTCTATCAGGACAAGAAAATAATTATATTACTGAGTGTAATGTATATTTTGCCGCAATTGCAACCAGGTCTGTCACATCTTTTAAAAATGCAGCGCTATATAGTCAAATAATTATAGATATCAGCAAAAGTGCTTTTGATACCAGTGGTCTTATATGTAAAATGCTGATAGGCTTAATTTGTGGCTCGATGCACTCTAAGTCGATTGCGGATTTTGTCCAAACTGATGGCTGCTGCGCCTAAAGTAACGATTAACACTCCTACAATTTGAATTAGCTGTAAGCTTTCTTGAATAATGACTCCTGCAAAAATCACTGTTACAGCGGGCACGCAGGCTCCGATCAAGGCTGAACGTGTGGCTCCGAATTTGCGAATGCCGATGTTATTAAGTAGATAACCTACCAGCGTGAGTACACCTAAAATGAACGCGCTTAAAACCAGTTCCATTAAGTTGTAGGCATTAGTAACCTGTACCCCATTATTACCGGGTAGCGGTATCAGTAAGCCAATGAAGCACAGCACCAACATAGTTGTGAAGTTGAGTAAAGTAAAAGAAACTGGATGGATTTTGGCTGCACAAATGCGGGTGAGAATAACGTAGACAGCAAAAGTAACACCGGATGCGAGAGCAGCGATACCTCCATTCGTGATACCAGTATTACCTATGTTGGTACTCAACACGAGTAACTCTCCCAAGAAAATACATGCGACTGCGCTAATTTTGAATAAACTCTTCGGTTCTTTTGGCGATTGGCTACCTAACAATAACCAACTTAGCAACCCGGTAATAATGGGATAGATAAAGAACAATGCGATCGCAATTCCCGTTTGAACTTGTCCGATAGCTAGGTAAATAAGGACTTGGGATAGAAACAAGAAAAACCCGGTGGCAATCGATAGTAATAACACACGTTTAGTAATCATACCAGTTTGTGTAGTATTTCTTCGCTTCGAGTTCCTGGCAAGCGACCCCACCAAACTCTTCATATCCTCCCAGATCCGGGGATGCAAAATTGGAGCCAATACCAACATCAATGGTACAACTACCAACATCCGCAGCATTAAAATCAACAAGCAATTACCCAAAGTTGGGGATATCAACTGCTGAACATCAAAAGCTCCAAAAATTTGCGATCGCGGTAGAAATATAGCTCGAATGGTGACATTATAAAGCGCGGATGCTACTGTAGCCAGCACCACAAGCAATAAACCAACCATCGTTGCAGAACTATTATTCGGGTTTTCTGGTTGTCTTGGCTGCGGTTGTTGCTCTGGTTGGGTATATCGTTGTCGTACAGGTTCGGGTAATATCGGAGTTACGACTGGTGTTGCGACTATAGCTTGGGGTCTAATTTCTGATTCTAACTTAGCTTCAACTTGAGCGCGAGTTACGGGGTTCGGAATAACTGTGTCAGGAAACTTGTAGCCGGGTGGTGGTGTGACTTCCACAAAGGGACTTTCGGCTTCGTCATCAACATCAACAACTTCGGTAGATGGTTCGTCAGGAGCGATAAAAGCAGGTTCAATACTGCCTTGATGACGAAATAAGTTATTTTGGCTTGCTTCTTCAAACTCAATTTGCTGTGCAGCTTCGATTTCTGCCGTCGGCATTTGATTGGGTGATTCCAATTCTTGACGGAGACGATGCACTAATTCTGTTATGATCATCTCCCCTCGTGCTTGCTCTCCATACATCTGCGACACAGAGGAATGCAAATTGCTTTGGTAGTTATTTAAATCAGCTTGAATTTGTTCAAAGGTAGATGCGAGAGTATTCTTGAGCGAACCAAGCATCTGTTCGGTGTCAGGGTGGGCTTCCTGGGTTACATTATTTGTAGAAAGTGCATTATTACTATTAACCGCTTGCTGCTTCATTGCTGACTCAAATAAATTTTCCAGCGTCGATTGAAGTTGCACTCCCACGTGATTGGCTAAAACTTGTACAAGTTCACGAATCAAAACTTGCTGTTCGGCATCAAGTTGTCCGTGCTGCAAGTTATTTTTTTTGACTTGTAGCTGTTGAATATCCTCAGCAAGACGGTGCTTTTCATTTTGCAGACGCTTGATATCTTCCTGCAACGATTTGAGAACACTTTGCTGGAGAGTTTGTAATTCTTCGATTAATGTCCGCATTGTTCCAGCATCAGATGATGCGTCACCATTGCTTTGCGGATTTGGTTGGTTCTCGAATTGCCCCATTAGTATTGCCACCTCTGGTTCATTGAAAATACATCAGCTTACTTGCCGATTATCTTTAGTATTGTGTCAGATAATTCCCAAACAATAAATGCCATACAGGCAAGTTGTGTTATTTTTTATGATAAAAATCCGCCCCACCCGCATAAGTAACCCCGATAAATAAACCCCACCCCACCACCATAACGACAAAAGTCCGTAAGGGCGGGTTCACGTTCATATATATCCGACCCAAGCACAATATAAATAAACCCGCCCCGCCCCACAAGCAACCCCTATAAACCAAGCCGCCCCACCACAAGCAACCCCGATAATAAACCCAACGCAAATCGCGCAATCAAAATAATGTATTATCAAAATTTGGTAGATATTAAGTTGTTTGGATTTTAAAAGCATTGCGCG
>JANNFJ010000456.1:0-4369 GCA_031379725.1 Calothrix sp. OTE_75_metabat_31 | reverse complement strand
TTTGAAAAGTATATTTTGTCATGCTGAACGGAGCGATAGCGCAGTGTTCGCGCTTCGCGTTCCCGCAGGGTAGCATCTCAAAAATATACGGCAAGTCGGGATTCTAAAGCCTACGGCACGCTACGCGAACGCTTCACTTCGTTCCGCTCAGAATGACAGCAGTGCTTTTACGCTCATTAAAATGCTCCCAATTTGTACCCCTTATGAACTGATGGGAGAATAAAGAATGCTAACAAACGAAATTCTGGAAGAAATTTATCAGTATCGTGAAGCTCACGCTGAATCATTTAACTAGGATGTATCAGCAATGTTCAAAGACTGGCGTATTCGTCAAGCTCAAAGTGGTAAGTCCTCAGTTAGCTTACCCCCGAAACAGCCCGTTTCACGCTCAAAGTAGCTAATAAAGTCGAAAAAATTTATTAATCAAAGTTAGCCTAGCTTGCTTTTCTAAACATTTTGCTCCTTCCAAGTGAAGACTCATAAAGCAGCTTCGCTGACTTTTTTACTTAGTTTGTTACTCTATCTCGTTAATCCAACTTTGAATTGCGTTGAGTAAATTTGGTTGGTTAGGCAGGAATCCTTGCAAGGGTGATTCTAAAGGTTCATTTGTTATCCAAGCAATATACACCACATCAGCGATTTTTTTACAGAAGTCGATAAGTTCTGTATTTGGGTTACAGTTATTGAAAATAATAGCTAATTTATGTCTTTTAATTTTGCTTATAATTTCAGGAATAATACGTTTTAGTTGAGAAGCGTTACAAACTTCTGGTATTTGTATATTAGGAAGAGTAGTAAGATAAATTTGATTGCAAATTTCTTGTGATATTTCGCTTTTATCTGTTTCGTTTTGTAGTGCTTGAGCATTAATCATGATAGGGTATGTTTTCTCTGTTGTTTTAATTTTAGTTGCTAGATTACTGAATTGCTTTTTTAGAGATTGAATAGTAATAGATTCATCATGCCAAGCTAGATAAAATTCCTGATAACTTAGATTTTGAGAACAGTGTCTTACAATTTCACCTATATTATGATTTTGCTGCCCTAATTCGCATTTATCATTCATACCTGATTGCCGTAACTTTCTTACTATTTTTTGTAAAAGGTCAGCATTTGTGATACTTTTAAAACATTTCTCATAATTAAAGGATAAATCTTCTTGAGTAATACATAGCGATTGAATAACAAAATTAATAGCATTTAGTTTATTCTGATTCGTTAATATGAGTATATAAGCTGCGTGAAGACGATATTCTTCATATGTATTATCGTTTTGTAAAATTTTATTTATATTATCTATATAAATAGAAGTATCTACACCAAGTTTATATAAAATTTCAACCACTTGGCAGCAAACTGATTCTGATTTATATAGTTTTAATATATTTTTTAATGCATTAATTGCATCTTGATTTATTACTCCAATTTCTCCTAAACACCATGCAATTCTTTCATAAAGTAAATCATTACCTGGTTCATAATTAAATTTATCACTAAGGTATACTAAATTTTCAATAACATTACAATACCTGATAGCTTCTGGCATTTTTAAACCAATAATACCTAAAGATTCTATAGCTTCAAGCACTATATCCTCATTCTCACTTTTCAATAATCTTACAAATATAGATATTACTTTCCAACTATCATCATCAATAGAACCTAGTAAGTAACACCAGTATAAACAGTCTCTTTCTGTCTTACCAGCATATGGTAATTGATTGATCATATATTTAGTATTATCTAGAGCAATTTTACTCATCGCAAGGATAGCACTACGTTGAATAAATAAATTTGTATCAGTTAATATCAAGTTTCGTAATGTAATAAACGCTTCATCACGACAGTAAGCTACATTGCCTAAATCGCTAATTATAAATATTATTTGCAAAGAAAAATCAGTTGTTGTATCTGTAAAGTTATTAATGCTTTTGTTTAATAAATCAATTAGTATATTGGTAGCTTCTAGATTACCAGGGCATACTTTACCTATAATTTCAGGAATTTCAGATAAAATGCAACAATCCTTTTCATTTTGCAATATCTGTATGGCATAGTCTTTTAATTTATTAACCAATATATAGGTAGCTTGTGTTTTATCTATTTCGATAATTGCTTTTTCAGCAGACTCTAATAGTTTTTTCTCTTGCCATAAATCAATTGCCTCTTCTAATATATCTTGAGTCATCTTATAATCTTTAAACTCAAGCATTCCCTCTATTCCTAAAGAAAAAGCTTGATGACTGTAGAATTTATTATATCCACATACATCATCGAATTCTAATAATGCATTAATAAGCTTATTTTTATTTGTATTATCTACATTATCTATGCCTAACCATAGCAAATATATTTCTTTCCAATGTGACTCAAAAATTAGATAATTACCTTCTTGTGGATTGCATGGAAAGTGATGAATAAAATGATGCCAATCATTAATTACTAAAGCTGCAAAATATTCTTGAAAATTAGGATGAAAGAAGGCAAATACAGCCTCATCGGTTTGTGGATCTCTATCTACTTGATTCAACCAATTAACCTTACAAGCTAACTCAAATAAACTATCACCTATTTCTTGACGCGCTATGCTGTCTCTAAATCTAAATTTAGTCTCGCTATTTATTCCTGCCAGTGCTAACTTACCTAAAGCTTGATGTAATTCATTTTGAATCTCTTTATCTATTGGATGAATATGCTGCTTCCACTCCTGAAGGTACAAAATAAATTGTCTATATAAAGCAGCTTTAGTTTCTGGAAGGTCTGCATTATTAATATCGAAAGTTTGGCACAATAATGATAAGCGCAGAGGGTTGCGTACTAAGTCACGAATTCTTTCTCTTCCGGGTTCTTGTAATTTAGTTTTTAATAAAGTACCTCGTTGTTGATCATCGGCACCATTAAACCAGTTTTGGATAAATTTATTAACTTGCTCTTGTTCAAAATCCAGGGCTTTGAATGTATCAAACCCAGTCATTCCATTATTAACACTTGCATCCCAAACATTATTTCGGCAGGTTAGGACTACACGTACCTGATTTAGCCAATCTGTTAATTGAGATTTAATCCAATGTAAAGCTGTAATATTTCGCGTCTTTATACTTGATGTCATTTCATCGACACCATCTAATAGCAGCCAGACACTACCTTGAAGAAAGCGCTTGATAAATTTATTTTCTATTTCTGGCGTAACATCAAGTTCAGGGTAGCTTACACCTATAGCTTCACAAAGCCAGTGCTTAAGAAGGTACTCACGTAGGTTTTGCCCTTCTAAGTTGGACAAAGATATAAAGACAAATAAATTTTCTGTGTTTTCTTCAATATGAGACGCTACTTTATTAAGCAAAGTAGTTTTTCCTGCTCCTGCTTCTCCAATGATTGCAGTATGTCTATTTTTACTGCCTTGGTTTTGCTCGGTAAACCGTTTAAGAAATTCATCGTGTCGATAGGTTTTGGTAATGACTTGTGGTTCTAGTTGATTTAACTGCTTTGCGTCTATATTTCCTGTGCGACGTTGCTGTTGTTTTCGTTCTACCAAACCCAGATGGACATCATCTATATTTACTTCAAATCCTCTCTCAGTTGCTTTACTTCTAAGTCTCTGGGTTTCTTGCTGTTTTATCAGCATTTGGCTACAAACCAGGCACCAGTCAATTACTATTTTTACTTCCGCTTCTTTATTATCTATAGATGATTCTTGCTTGATAAAATCATGATATTTCTCATTCCATATCCATTGATATGCTTTTTCCCAAGGAGACTTACCTTTCGGCTTACGTCCGCGTCTACTAGAAGCAAAACCAAGTTGACTGCATATTGTACCTAGATATTTTGATAGCTCATACTCCTTAATTTTTAAATTATTGGCAATTTGCTTATTTCGAGTGAATGCATTTTTTTCTGTGAATCTAGCTATAAATATATCTCTAGTCGTTTGAAAAAATCCATATTCGTTAGCTATTCGATTTAAAAATTGTTCTTTTATTTCTGTAGCGTCTTCTTTTAAAGTCATAGTCGCTAATACCTCGGCTATATATTAATGTTTCCCTAACACTTATTAATAACATGCTTTAATATTATTGTGACTGACAATTATATATTTACTATTTAATAGCTATTTAACTACTATTTATTAGAAATTTATTTTTTATGTTGCTTCAAATAAATTGAGATTAGCAAAAACTAATTGAATTTTTACTATGCAATTACCCAAAACTAAGCTCCTTTCTTACTATCACAGCAAACCCTCTTGGGAAAATGGTATTGGATATCTTGTAGATAATCGCGGTGTTCGTCTTCCTGGTGTAACGAGCATTATGCAAGCAACCAAATCTCCACTGCAAAAAGCGCAATTAACTCGCTGGCGTGAAAA
>JANNFJ010000416.1:0-2438 GCA_031379725.1 Calothrix sp. OTE_75_metabat_31 | reverse complement strand
TGCCATACAAGCAGCAATATGGGCATGGTGGTGCTGAATATCAGTTAATTGTAAATTATTTGCTGTTGCAAGTTGCTTACCAAGTTTCGATGATAGATATTCGGGATGTTTGTCAATAGCAATTAATTCTGGTTTATGGTCGAATAAACTTAAATATAAATTGAGAGTATCCTGGTAAGCCTGAAAAGCTGTAGCATTTTCTAAATTTCCCAAATGTTGCGACAGAATTGCTTTACCATTTCGCAGCAAGCAGAAAGTATTTTTCAACCCACCACCCATTGCTAAAACCTGGGGGCTTTTTTCAAATCCTGGTGGTAATTTGATTGGTGCAGGTGCATATCCCCTTGCACGACGAATCGTCTGAATTTTATCACTTACCACTCGGACAATCGAATCATCAACTCGATTAACTATTTCGCGGTCATGAAAGAGAAAATAATCAGCGATTTTTCCTAATTTTTCCCGTGCTTCCTGGTTATCAATACACTGCGGTTCATCAGCAATATTACCACTTGTTAATACAATTGGGCGATTCATCCGCTTGAGGATGAGGTGGTGCAGTGGTGTATAAGGTAACATGAAACCAAGGGTATTTTGCCCTGGTGCAATTGAGGAACACAGGGGAGTATGTGAGGATTCGACTTTTTCTTTCCTCAACATCAATACAATTGGTGCAGCAGAACTTTGCAGCAATTTGAGTTCTTTGGGGTTGGGGGTGCAGTATTTTTGAATAACTTCGATATCGCGTGCCATTAAGGCGAAGGGTTTGTGGTATCTTTGCTTGCGATCGCGTAATTTCTTAACTGCGGTTTCGTTTGTCGCATCGCACGCCAGATTGATGCTCGCTATCCGATGTAAAATTTTTGATATCTCGCGCAGAGACGCAGAGGCGCAGAGGAGAGTTATTTGAGGTATTCTTGTGTGGTTTGATTAACGGATGTATTTAGATAACATCAAAGACCATTGTTGAACCTACAGGCACGCAATTTTAGTATTGTAGGGTGCGTTAGACGCAAGTCGTAACGCACCATTTTTAAGGGTTTGATATATTACGAATAGTGCTAGCACGCCTACGTATCTGTAAGCTTAAAACACAGGCTACACTCTCCAATAATCAAATAGTAATCCTATATAAAAATGTTATTAAGTATAATTTATGCAAAAGCTTCTGATATTAATCTTGCTCAAAAGCTTCTGATATTAATCTTGCTAGTGTCTTCGTTCCCTACCCTTTCTTCTTGCACTAACCGGACTAAGACAGTCAAAACTGATAACTTGGTAGAGTTAGTAAAAACTGGTAACCTAGAGGCTATAGAACGCACTGTAAATGTTAATCCTCTTCTTGCAAATTCCAAGAGAGACGATGGTATTCCTCTTCTCTATTTTGCCGCAGCTAATGGGCACGCGAAAATTGTTAGTTACCTGCTTTCTAAAGGTGCCGGGGTCGATGCAAAAGCCGATTATGGAGGAGCTATCCACATTGCAACCGAAAAAGAATATGCAACTATTGTTAGGACATTGTTACAGTGGAAGGCAAATCCAAATCTAAAAGACAAGTGGGGACAATCCCCGCTTCATAACACTACGAGAAATAGCAATGCTCAAATTGCCCAGATGCTCATCCAAGCCGGTGGGGATGTTTCATCTGTAGATAGTCAAGGTCGAACACCATTGCACCGATGTAAGAGTGTTGCGGTTGCAAAGGTATTGTTAGAAGCAGGAGCAAATATTAATTACTTGGATAGTAACGGTTATAGTGCGTTGCATTGGGCGGCAACACCGAGAGAGATTGTAGATACTGCAACGATAAGGTTCTTGCTCGCTCGTGGAATTAATACTTCCGCAAAGCAAAATACAGGTCTCACACCGTTGGAACTTGCCAAGAAATCCCAGCAGATAGTTCTCGTTAAAATTCTTGAAAATCATGCTGCTGGTTCAAAAAAGTAATAAAAATAGGGTGAATTTTGTTTATCCTTATCTCGGTATCGATTTTCAGTTCTGACAACACCTCTATAGTTCCCCCTGTGAGGATTAAATTCTATATAATAAACATCAATTAATTATGCGTTGCCCGAAAGCCTTAGTAGGGGCGCAAGGCATGGCGCCCTCATACCATTTTTCGCCCTTACACCATTCTAGAAAATGTCTAATTTGTTACACACCGAGAAAGCTCCCCCCTAAGTAATCTAAAATCAAAAATCTAAAATCCAAAATGCTATTATGCCTCGCAGCCCCACACCAAAGACAAAACCCACCCTAACCAAAACTCGAATCAAATCATCCGCAAAATCGTCTCCTTCCAAGTCATCTTTAGCTTGGTCGGGTGAAAGCGAAATTGTTGGTTTGGAATTTGAACTCGTTACCCCTGTAAATGCGGCAATTTATCCCCAATATTCCATCGGTTTACATGCTTGGTTTCTTAATTGCGTCCGTGCTAT
>JANNFJ010000396.1:0-3294 GCA_031379725.1 Calothrix sp. OTE_75_metabat_31 | reverse complement strand
ATCTAAATAGACAAACAAAGATGCGAACTGTCATTCTGACCGAAGGGTAGAATCTCATGTTACGAACGTAGTCGAAAAAAGCCTCCATGCGATGCTCCGTAAGAATAATCTGGGACTATCGCGCTTGATAACCATCGACTACGATAACTATCCCAGATGCTTCCCTTCGGTCAGCATGACAGTTGGGGCACTTTTTTACTTGGAATACTCTAATGCTTTTCCACTTTCTTGAATTTAACCTATTAGCATCATCGTAGGATAGGTGTCCTCGCCTGTCCTACGAGCAAAGACCCTTATATATCGAATAAACGGCAACTTTACATCTAAACGGACAGGCGGGACATCTAACAAGACGGCTCTATAAATTAGCAATAAAATTATTTAATGTAAAAAAAGCGCTTGATTTTAGATATAATTTAAGCCTGCTATGTGCAATAAATACAGCCCTAAAGAATGTGAGTCGAGATTTGTAGCGGCTCGTTCAATTGTCTGTATATCCTAATCAGGATTGAAATAGTATATATATAATAACCTAATTATCATTTTATATTGAGTGAATTATCCTATACCTACTAATGAAGTCGATCCAAGTGTCATATTCCCGTTTGAACTCGATGGGTTCCAACTGGATGCGATCGCTTCTCTAAATGCCGATAGCTCGGTTGTTGTATGTGCGCCAACAGGCTCTGGTAAAACCTTAATTGGTGAGTATGCGATTTATCGCGCTTTGGCTAGGCGCAAGCGGGTATTTTATACTACGCCGCTCAAAGCTCTCTCGAACCAAAAATTGCGCGATTTCCGTGAAAAATTTGGCACAGACCAGGTAGGGCTTTTAACTGGTGATGCCTCAATCAACCGAGATGCGCCAATTTTGGTCATGACTACGGAAATTTTCCGTAACATGCTCTACGGAACTCCCATCGGGCAAGTTGGTATTTCCCTGACCGATGTCGATGCTGTAGTACTCGACGAGTGCCACTACATGAATGACCGTCAGCGCGGTACAGTTTGGGAAGAATCGATTGTTTACTGTCCGCGTAAAGTGCAATTGGTGGCACTTTCCGCAACCGTTGCCAATAGTGACCAACTCACCGACTGGCTGAACCAAGTCCACGGACCCACCGACTTAATCTATTCCGATTTTCGCCCAGTTCCTTTGCAGTTTCATTTCGGCAATACCAATGGATTATTCCCTTTGCTTAATGAAACCAACACCAAAATTAACACCCGGTTGTTGCAAAAGAAAAAGCGCAAGGGTGATGACCGCAGTCGTAACGGCAGACCCGAAGCCCCAAGTATAAATTATGTTGTTGGCAATCTCGAACAGCGCGACATGCTACCAGCGATTTACTTTATTTTCAGCCGTCGAGGTTGCGATAAAGCCGTGGCAGATATGGGCGATGTCTGGCTAGTAAACCCCGATGAAGCTTATAAGTTACGGGTACAAATCGATGACTTTTTAAGTCGTAACCCCGATGCTGGACGTGTGGGACAAATCGCCCCACTTTACCGAGGTATAGCTGCACATCATGCAGGAATTTTACCAGCATGGAAAGTGCTAGTTGAGGAACTCTTTCAACAAGGTTTAATTAAAGTCGTCTTTGCCACTGAAACCCTTGCGGCTGGGATTAACATGCCAGCACGAACTACGGTGATATCGAGCCTTTCCAAACGTACCGATAGCGGACACCGTTTGCTCAATGCTTCGGAATTTTTGCAAATGGCAGGACGGGCAGGACGCAGAGGGATGGACGAGCAGGGTCACGTAGTGACATTGCAAACACCTTTTGAAGGTGCCAAGGAAGCGTCATATTTGGCAACATCGGAAGCTGACCCCTTAGTCAGTCAGTTTACACCAAGCTATGGCATGGTTTTGAACCTGTTGCAAACCCATACCATCGACCAAGCCAAGGAACTCATTGAGCGAAGCTTTGGGCAATACTTGGCAAACTTCCATTTGCGACCGCAGTCCGAATATATTAACGAACTGCAACGTCAACTTGCCGACCTACAAACACAAATTGATACAATCGATGAAAGTGAAATTGGGGTTTATGAAAAATTGCGGCAACGGCTCAAAGTCGAACGTCAATTACTAAAGACTTTGCAAGAGCAGGCATTAGCTGCTAGGCACGAAGAGTTGGGAATGATGCTGGGCTTTGCTGTATCAGGGACTTTACTGAGTTTGAAAGGTAAAAATATTCCTGTCAGTACACCCGTTACAGCCGTGTTAGTTGGTAAATCCCCCGGTTCGGGACAATCACCTTATTTAGTGTGTTTGGGGTCAGACAACCGCTGGTATGTAGCGACAACTGCCGATGTTGTCGATTTATACGGACATCTGCCGCGTATTGAGACACCACCCGATTTACTCCCACCTGCGGAAATGCAAATCAAGCCAGGACAGGGACGACGCGGAAACCAAGAAACTAATGCGATCGCATCCCAAGTTCCCGAAGCTGATGTATTGCTACAGTTAGCACCAGAAGTCGAGGAACAACTCCAGCGCGTTATTGCAGTGCAGACACAACTCGAAGCCCACCCCTTACATCAAGGGGGAAATGTAGCCTCATTATTCAAACGTAAAGCCCGCGCTGCCGAAATCATCGCCGAAATAGCTGAATTAAACACCAGCGTTGAGCAGCAATCGCAACGGCATTGGGAGGAATTTAAGAACTTAATCGAAATTCTCCAATGGTTTGAATGTCTCGATAACCTCGTACCTACCGAAGGAGGACGAGTTTGCGCTGCAATTCGCGGCGAGAATGAACTATGGTTAGGTTTGGCACTCAAAAGTGGCGAACTCGATGACCTCGACCCCCACCATCTCGCTGCAACAGTTGCCGCGTTAGTAACAGAAACCCCGCGTCCTGATAGCTTTGTCCGCTTTGACCTATCGGAAGAAATCGATAACGCTTGGACAAGCTTGCAGAAAATTCGCCGTTCGGTATTAAAGGTGCAGTATCGTCATGGTGTCGCCTTACCTGTAGGGTTAGAAAATCGCTATATCAATTTGATTGCCATAGTTGAACATTGGGCATTAGGGGTCGAATGGGTAGAATTATGTGAAAATACCAGCTTAGATGAAGGCGATGTGGTACGAATTTTACGCCGTACTCTCGATTTACTTTCACAAATTCCCCATGTACCCCATCTATCAGATGTACTATATCGCAATGCACGTCGGGCAATGCAGTTAATCGACAGGTTCCCAGTTAATGAAGTGGTTGAGTAAAGGCAGGTAAAGTTAGTAGGGGCGTGACCATACCCATTGGTGTCAACTTAACGTGAAAC
>JANNFJ010000376.1:0-1876 GCA_031379725.1 Calothrix sp. OTE_75_metabat_31 | reverse complement strand
CGCCATACCAAACTAGTGCCAATCGCTTTGGTTTCTGTAATTGCTATTTCCCCTCCTTGAAATAGAGATGCGATCGCATTTCTTAAATACTCTGTTTTCACTAATTCTGGCTGCTGAGGATTATCATCAATTTGCCCTCTATACCGTACAACTCCGTTTGTGTCAATCAAAAAAGCCATCGGTGTAACTATGGCACCAAAACTGCGAGTTACATCTTGTGTCGAATCCCACAAGTAGGGAAAATTCAAATTGTGTTGCGACGCAAATGCTTTCATGCTGTCAAAGCTATCCATTAAATCCCGATTGGCATCGCTGCCATTCAAACCAATTAATGTAAAACCTTGAGGGGCAAATTCTTGCTGAATGCGTTTCAATCGTTCGAGGTACATTCCGATGTCAGCGCAGTGGTTACACATCGAAATAACGCCGACTGCGCGGAACATTTCCAGGTAGCGGCTGAGATGGTGTACCTGCCCGTCAATTCCAGGCAGTTCAAAATCGGGTGCGTAGCTTCCTATTGGTGTATCAATTGTTTCTAGCGTTTTCATCTTCCCTTGGTTTGAAGGAACTAGGAACAAAAAATCTGGTCGCTGTATTGTTGCAGGACAAAGCCGGCAGCAAATAGCTTGTCAAATTCAGCGTTACTTGACTGCATCGAACCACTTTTTCGCTTAATGTTTAATATCCGACTATTCTACGAACTCTCTGAGACTGCCGTAAATTGTAAAACTACTGAATTTACTCCGGGTAATAATTGCACGGCAAGTCCCCGATAACACTTACACTTGGACAATCTTGATTGTTTGGTTGTGCCCTAAAGCTTTTGGCTTTGATGAACCAAACTCCCAATGAATAATAATTTACAATTAATTGAAGATTTATCCGCAATAATACGGCGAAAATTAATTGATTACTATATCAAGCTGCAATTCCTATTTTTACTTAGTTTCCCGATCAAACAGTTTAATGGCTGTATAAATCTATGAAATTTACAGTACAAAATTTACAGGCAATAAATTTGTCGGTTATGTGTCTTATAGTAGTTTCAAATTACCCAAAAGCCTCTGATAAACGATATCAGGTGTTTGTGGCACTACATATTTAAGTATTTTCAGCATTTATCAATAATTTATATGAGTATATTATGAGTATTGTATACAAGATAAAAGTTATAAACAGAACATAGTTACATGCAAGTAAATAAATATAAATTAAAGTTTGTGTCAAGATTGCCAATACTTAGTTTGCAATACATCACATTGTGACCTTAAGAAGGCAAAATTAATTAAAGAAAACCGCAATCGATGCGGCAATTTAGCTATACGTTTAACATATATTGATAAAGTTAATATCTCATGACTATATTTGCTTCGAGGCTTCCGGCGCTTTCTCCAGCGCAAAAATGGATTTGGCGAGGTTTCCCAATCTCCTATCAAACTCAAGGTAGTACGGGACCTGCCATTGTCCTAGTGCATGGCTTTGGGGCATCGTGGGGGCATTGGCGAAAAAATATTCCGGTGCTGGCAGAGAATTGCCGCGTATTTGCGATTGACTTAATTGGGTTTGGTGGTTCTGCAAAACCTAAGCCCGATGAGGAAATTGCCTACACTTTTGAAACTTGGGGACAGCAAATCGGTGATTTTTGTCGTGAAGTGGTAGGAGAACCTGCTTTTTTGATTGGAAATTCGGTTGGCTGTATTGTGTCGATGCAAGCTGCTATCGATAATCCCGATATTGTACGCGGATTGGCTTTGCTCAACTGTTCGTTGCGGTTACTACATGACCGCAAACGCGCTATGCTGCCTTGGTATCGTCGTATGGGTACACCATTATTGCAGCGTTTATTGGCAGTTCAAGGTGTAGGCAGTTTCTTTTT
>JANNFJ010000373.1:0-3776 GCA_031379725.1 Calothrix sp. OTE_75_metabat_31 | reverse complement strand
CAAAATTTGGATTCAGCGAGATGGAATTGAGGATGGAATTACCGATGATTTGGTAGCCGCAGGTGTACCTAAAGATAAGATTGTTCTAGCATTTCACGCACCTGAAGTTAGGTGCTATACTGGTTACGCTGTTGCCTAAATATTGACTGCCTGTCAACAATTAACGAGGCAGAACATCATCTAGACGAAGTTGAATATTGGGTAAAAGTGGTGAATTAATTGATTGAGTGAGTCGATATTTATGTTGTACGTACGCATCTTCAACCAGTTGACAAACAGTAAAAGTAGGCTGTTTGGGTTTACCGATAAATGCGACACCTCCCAATCCTCTATAATCTACAATCCAGTATTCAGGAATGCCTAGAAGTGCATATTCTTCAAGCTTGCGAGCATAATCTGTTTCCCAGTTAGTACTGACAACTTCAACTACCAGTTTAATCGAGCGACCAAGGGTAATTACGGGTTCTCGCTCCCACAAAGGTTCCCGGTCGAGAACAGTCTCATCTAAAACCACAATATCAGGACGACGAGCAGTTACAGCATCTGCAAAGGGAAAAATCAAACAAGTACGAGGAATAAACCAGGGGAGTTGTTCGGCAACAAGTTGGATACCAACTTTAGTTGCAAGTTTGCCACTTACCGTTTCATGTGGGCCAGTCGGTTCCATATCAATTAATTCTCCGTCTGCCAGTTCGTAGCGGGGATTATCTCGGTATTGAGAGAGAAAATCTTCAAGGGTAAGGGTTTTTGTCGAGATATAAGTCATTGTGTTAATCGAAATCAAGACATTATTTCTATCATAAGTTAGAAGCATCGTGTTACATCTAGTTTTTATGGCATCCGGCAAAATTATCGATAACTACCGAATCTTTTTGTATATTTGTATAAATTATCGGGGTTTAAATACATTGTCAGAAAAAATACTGATAAATTTATATAGATAGCTCAATAAACCCGCAAAAACAACAATTGCAGTTTAGATATTCTGCGTATAACCTAAGACATATATACTTAATGAGTGATACTTCCATGAGTCAAGTTGCCAGCGAGAAAGCCAGTCTCAAAGACTATCAGCTTCAAGATGGTCTTTATGTACCTTCATATTATGAACAATTAAATAATACCGGGCACAAGCAACTTTGGGATGAAATAGGTAAAACCTACTACGGTTCCCAAAAAATTGAGCAAGCAAGTGCTGGTGCGGCAATTAAAAAAGATTATAGACTTTTAACCGGAAAACCTTCGGGAACTTGGAATAAATTTCCTCTCAACAAATCAGTTGATACGATTTTAGAGATTGGTTGCGGTTACGGACGCATTCCTTTATATCTCTCCAAAGAAAAAAGTCTCCGCTGTCAAAAATACTACGGAATCGATATTTCCGAACCTTTGTTGCGTCGTTTGCTAACCTGCAAAAAAGAGTATGATTTCTTCCCAGGTGCAGAATTTAACGTTATTTGCAACTCAGCAGAATTATTGCCTTTAGAAGATAATTCAGTAGATTTATTGATTTCTAACTGTGTCTTCATGCACATTCCCGAAATGCAAATGCGGAAATTGATGGTAGAAATGTCCCGTATCCTCAAACCGGGTGGAATTTTTGTCTTCAACCATTCATTCCACAACAAGCTTTGTCCTTCGCATATCATCCATAATTGGATACGTCGTTTGAATCCAGGTGCAAAAAACCAAGTGTACCTCCGACAATATACAGGAGCAGAAATCGATACAATGTTAGCGGAAGCAGGTATGAAAGAAAAGTGTCCGCAGTATAGTGTCGAACCTACCAACGAATACGCAATTATACCGGAAACAATCAAAGGGAAGAAAATACCTTTTGCAAAAGCAATTAATCGCAGTCTCAAACCAGTTGAGTCAATGCGTGAACCTTTAGCTTATGGGTATAGTGCTTATAGTACTCAACTTGATTAGGTAATTAATTGTTTATTTTTATTAGGTAACATCTAGTAGATTAGCAAGTAGAGACGTTATATGTAACGTCTCTACTTGAAGAATGAAAATTTAGGCAATTACTGCCACAATCCGTAAAAGGATAGAATTAATAAATGCCAAAGCAATCGAACCGATTAAAGCACTCCAAAAACCATAACGCAATCTAAAACCATTGACTAGATATGCTGCTAGTCCAAAAATAATCGCATTGAGGACAAAGAAAAATAAACCAACGGTTAAAAGAATAAACGGAAAGCTGAAAAAGCTTAATATAGGCAGCAAAATCGCATTCAAGATACCAATAACAGCAGCAGAAATTAAAGCTTTATAAAAACCATCGATTTCTACCCCAATTGGTAATCTCGAAATAATCAAAAAGCTTAAAGCAGTAACTAACCAAGTAAGAATTAATCCAAGCATAATTAAAATTTCTCATTAAGTCGTTGTTTTTGACGTTCCCGCACGCATGAATTCCCTTTGGTAATAACTCAGTATGCAGGGATTTGGTTAACCATAAAATCTTATTACTTTTTTATTACAGCATGATTGTAGGTCTATAAAGGACAAAATCAAGAGGGCGCAATGCCTTGCGCCCCTACAGGGTGGTTTAATTACCAGCAAAATGCTGTATGTGGGTGGGTGGAAAAATTCATAACTATGTCAATTGCGATCGCAAGGGTTCCGAACATTTTACATTCCGTCACATAATTAGGTTTATTTCAGTCAACCTGTTTGGTTCGCTCAAAACGTTTTTACTCAATTTAAAAATTTTGATTTATTTGTTCTAATAGCTACTAAAGCAATATTTTAGATTTATATCTTCCCTCCCCAGACAAGGAATTTATGAATATAGATCCAATACAAAGACGACTTTTATCTATCTAAAGATAGTTGTATTTTATTCAAAAACTTACAAGCTATAAAAAAACAATAATTATTAGAGCGATCGCAGTCCTATATAATTTATTCACTGGGCTTCTGATTTTGATGAATAATTAAGAATTGCCATGATACAGCAATTTATATTTTGATAAACTACAGAAAGGATGAAATATAACCTTTATTCCTACACATTTTGAACAGAAAGTTACTTCTAGCGCTAGAAGTAACATTCTCAAACTAAAAATATGCTTATTGTTAGGTAATTATTGCCTTGGGTAAAACGATATGCCTTTCAAAGAGTTGAGACAATATCCAATCAAAGTAGGTGAAAAAAGCTATTTTAGTACTGAGAATCAAGACACAGTACTGAAAAGTATAGACACCGAACCAATTGATACAATTAATTTAAATTCCAACAAAGTAGAATCAAATGCTCTAGCTGATAGCGTAATATTGATAACACCGATTTTATTTGTGTTAACAACTACGGCTGTGATTCTTCACAGGCTAAAGCGAATCAAAGAAGTTAATGTTCCCTGTAAGAACTGTCAATTTTATAATAATAACAATTATCTTAAGTGTGCCGTAAATCCAGGAGAAGTACTAACGGAAAAAGCACGTGATTGCCGCGAATATTGCCCGCAACCGAAGAAGCTTTTTGGCTTTTCCTGGAAACACCGTGACAAGAATTAAGGGTGTAGGGAATTCGGCTCACTTTTTGCTCTTAAATAAGGATTTACAATCCTGATTTATTTGAGAGGTTTTAAGCATTAGCCCTAAATCAGTATTAATTTAATAATCGGTAAAATGTTAACATACCTGTTAGGATAACAGTTATGCAATTTGTGGTGCAAGCATTGTGAAATATTCTAAATATCATGCTCTCGGCAACGATTATCTAGTTATTACTCCTGAAGACTTAGGGTTTGAGTTAACTCCGG
>JANNFJ010000337.1:0-8185 GCA_031379725.1 Calothrix sp. OTE_75_metabat_31 | reverse complement strand
GGTGAGGCTAGAATCCGGGTTTCTTTAAGAATATTCCAATTAAAAAAATATCCCAAAACAAATATTGTATGATAGGCATCCCGCCTGTCAATCAAATGCACAGCAATACTGCTCGGTTAAGGTTTAGATCCCCCCAACCCCCCTTAAAAAGGGGGGCTAAAAGCCTCTTAAAGTCCCCCTTCTTATCGGGGGATTTAGGGGGATCAATTTTAGGAATACTTCTTAACCGAGCAGTATTGAAATACACAGGACACCAGACGCCTAACAAGACGGGTGAGTTTATTTCTTGGATTACTCTAAGAAACCCGGATTCTAGCCTCAACGATTATTACAAATTTACAAATTAGCTAAAATTGTTTTATTAGTTTGAAAGCTTCATCCATTCAGGCGATGTTTATTGGCAATTAAAACAGTATCTTTGAATTACCAGAAATTAGCTACATCTGGAAGATTCAAGATATGAAAAAAATTATAGCAACGATTCTATTAACGGTTACTGCCACAGCATTTGTAACTAGCAATCAACCTGCACAAGCGCATCGTCGTGACAATGACCGCAACTACCGCGATTACCGTCACTATCAGCGGGTCTACCCAACGAGATACTGCTACCCAACAACGCGATGGTTTATTGACCAAGACCCTGGTTACCACCCACGTGCTTATTCCGATGGTTATCGGCAAGGTAGTGAAAGTGCAAAGAATCGAGAAACATATAAACCGCGTACAGCAGGTGGAGAATTTAGTCGCGGATTTGAAGATGGTTATTATGGCAAAGAATTCAGCGGTCAGAAACAGATTGTTGCTAACGCATATCAACCATACACCACAAATCAATGTGATTGGTATTGATAAAGAGGACAAGGGGGGACAAGGGAGACAAGGGAGAATAAAAATGTTGGCAGACTTACGCGCCCGTTGTACTAGTACAGCATGGCGCAAGTAACCATACCATTTTATTATGTAGTGCGAGCATCTTGCTCGCATAGAGACTAGTCCTAAGTCTCGATCGATCGCAGCCTAACCCCTGCAAGATTGAATTTCTTTGAGTAAATCATAAAAAGGTTGCCAATTGTCTTCTTGAGCAATTGACTCCCAAATCGATTCAATTACAGGTCGAAGAATTACTGTTTTTGGATTATATTGAATTAAAGTTTGTCCTAACTTATCCAATTCATCAGTTGATAAATTAGTTAATAATTTATGATATAATCCTGTCCAATTTAAAAATAATTCCGATGCTCCTAAAGACTGTCCAATCTCCGAATCGCTCAAAATATGCCTTGCATCATCGCGCCATTTACTCGAAAAAGTTGTAGCAATATCAGCAAAGAAATGATGATAACTAATCGGGTAATTTTTCAAAAATTGTAATGTTGCCTTCAACAAATCATCAGCTTGCAATTCTGACTGCTCAAACCCTAACTTTTTCAACATCAACTTACGGTACTCTGCATCGTAATGTTTTTCAAACTTCGACAAGGCACTTTGCATATCCTTGATGCCAATTACCGCAACCAACGGTTTTTGTAACATCTCCAAATTCAACTTACAAATACCCGGTTGATTCCCATAACTATATCGTCTTGAATGGTCAAAATAAGCCGCAGTAAATTGCGGGTCAAAGCTAGGAATAAACGCATAGGGACCATAATCGAAACTTTCTCCAGTAATTGACATATTGTCGGTATTTAACACCGCATGGCAAAATCCAGATGCCATCCATTGGGCTACAAGTTCGGCAATTCGTTGCACTAACTCAGCATAAAATAAAGCATATTTGTCTTCTTGATTACTCAAATGCGGGTAATAAACATCAACAACGTGTTTTAGTAATCTTTGAATTAAATCAGGACGCTGAAAATAATTTAATCTCTCAAATGTACCGAAGCGGATATGCGATTTACTCATCCGGATCATGACTGAAGAACGTGTAGGAGATGGTTCATCACCGCGCCACAACCCTAAACCCGTTTCAATCATGGTAAGACAGCGCGAAGTCCTTACTCCCATCCGGTGTAACATTTCTGCTGCTAAAACCTCGCGCATACCACCTTTGAGTGTCAGCATTCCATCACCACCACGGGAATAGGGTGTACGTCCCGACCCCTTTGTGCCAAAATCATATAGTTCGCCGTCAGTACCGCGAACTTGTCCGTACAGGAAGCCTCTACCATCACCCAAATGCGGGTTATACTCACCAAATTGATAGCCATGATACCGCAATGCTAACAATGGTTTGCGTCCTTCAAACTTACCAAAGGCTTGAATAAAGTGTTCGTCGGTAACATCCCCAGAATTAAGCCCCAAACGCGGTAAAAGTGCATCGTTTCGCCATCTTAATATATGTTGGGGATATTCTGCGGCTGTTACTTCGTCATAGTAATCATCGCCGATTGATTCAATTGCAGGTTCGTAGTTGAGTCCGATCAGCGGGTTGTTGTGAGATACGTTGTCAGTTTCAGGCAAAGTCATTATGAGTGCAGCTTTGTGGAGTTCTTTCCTCATCCTACCTCTGGAGGAACGGTTGAGGGGCAACTAATTTTTTTTGATTGAAAATCGTTATGGATTTAGAGAAAGCAATGAATCAGAAGGCACAGCAATTAAAAGATAAATTGAATAAACTTAAGAAATTAGATAAAAATTGTGAAGTTTTTGGTTCCGAATTGCATAAATATACTCTAAATAGTTGTTTATCGTTAGCGGAAGTTAGCAATTTTGAGTCAAAGTGTAATGTTATATTGCCTGACGATTATCGGGAGTTTTTATTAGAACTTGGCAATGGTGGCGCAGGGCCCGGTTACGGGTTATTGGAAATTAATATCGAAAAGTTGATTGTAGATGCATCGCAACATAACTCTCTATCTCAACCTTTTCTTCTAACTAAAGAGTGGAATAATTTAGACTTGCCCCAAGTTAGTGATGGAAGCGGCGTAAATACTTACTTCGACCCCAAATTCATTCATGGGACTATTGCGATCGCCCATTACGGTTGTGGTATCCAAGCCCGTTTAATTATTACTGGTGAAGAACGGGGTAATATCTGGATTGACGACCGCACCAATGAGGCTGGGATATATCCGCTAACAACGCATTATGCGGCATTTTTTCATGACGACCCCGATATTGAAGCCGATTTATACGAATCGGTAGAAGAAGTTAAAGAAGCATTGACTTTTTACGAGTGGTATAGTGATTGGTTAGATCGCGGTATTCGTCAAGTGATTGAATTTGGGTAAAGTCACGTAGGATAGGCATCCTGCCTGTCCGCAGCTATCATATTTATTTAAAATTACCAATCGCAATTAACAAGACTAGTCAAAATATGGTCTTCCCATTTACCATTAATCATTAAATAGTCCCTCGCATATCCCTCAACAACAAAACTTAGCTTTCTAAGTACATTACCACTACGACGATTGTGCGGCATATAATTTGCCATAATTCGGTGCATGTTTAATTCTCGAAACATATATATAACTGCACCTTGCAATGCCTCGGACATATAACCTTTGCCCTGTTGGTTTTCTGCCAAGCTATACCCAAGGATGCAATATTGTGCTACACCCCGGACAAAATGACTAAAGTTGATAGTGCCAATAATTTGCTTCGGGTTGGACTTAGGAAAAATAAACAATCTTAAAGAACGGTCATTTATAAACTCTTGATAGTTGACCTCGACTTGAATCTGCCAATATTCTTGACTAAAAAAGTCATCTTGCCAACTCGGATAGTAAGGAGTGAGATAGACTTCATTCTCAATAAAATAATCCAGGATACTTGGTATATCCTTGTTTGTTGCCATGCGAACAAATACGCGATCGCATGTTATTAGTGGCAGTTCAAAAGTCATAAACTACTAGAATCACAGCAAGATTTCAAATTTTGCCACTTTTTAGCCTAACTTAGCAATTAAAAAGTTACATTTAGATAACAATGTTTTCGTCTCAGTACGCTTGGTAGCAAAACATCTTTATTATTTATTGTGTTTCTGTCAAAATAATAAGTGTGCGTCAAAGTGACAAGTAAATATTACTAAATAAGATGTAATAAAAGTAATTATTTTTGATTGCAATTATCAAAATGCGATCTAATTGCCATGAAAATTAATATAGAAGATGTTGATTAATACGTAACCAGAAAAATTCAAAACTCAATGTATCAAGTCTAGGTTAACTTGGGTTAATTGAGTTACTTGTCATGCTTCATACTTAAATTTTTGCGTGCATCGATATCGTATAGAAAAGACGAAAGATTTTTTCCTAAAAAATTATAATGAAATTGTTAGTATTTTATGATGCTGAATATAGCTGCTGCAATTGCTAATATTGTGTCACGTCAGAAAGGTATCGCTTATATTCTAGGTAGATTTAAAATAATTCGTAGCTTGTATAGCGTATATAGTAACATCCAACAATTAGTTATAGGCTTTAAAGAAAATCTGAATTATGAAAAAACTACTTTTTTTCCAGATATACCTGTTGACTTAGCTTTAATATTTTTAGAAAAAGATGCAGTTTTTTGTGGGTTAAAGCTACCTAAAAAGATTGTTACCGAAATTCAAGCATTTTCTCAAAATACTTTGTTAGCGCAAGAAAATGGGTTAGCACATTTTTATTATAGCGACGTTGAAAATGGTTATTTGCCTGATGGACGGGCAACAGTACAAGGTATTGCCATCCATCCATTAACATGTAATGCAATTCAACAAATTATTGATGACCCTGTTTTAAGAGTAATTGTTGAAAAATATTTAGGCTACTCCCCCAAAACAATTCGCGCACTTTTAAGATGGAGTTTTATTTTAGAACTACCAGAAACACTGAGGATGAAACTAGGTCAAGGAAATATTTATCATTATGATGTTGGAGAATTTAACTCGGTTTATGCCAACTTCTATTTATCCAACACGGACAGGTATTCTGGTGCCCATGCAATGATTAAAGGTTCTCACAATCATAAAAGTCTTCCAATGTTGCTTAATTATGCTACGCAAACACAGGATTTTTTGAGCGAGTTTTATGGAAAAGAAAATGAAATAATCATAGAAGCTGAAGAGGGGTTTGGTTTTATTCAAGACCCTTATTGCTATCATCGAGCGATTCCACCAATTCAAACCGAACGTTTACTTCTGCAGATTCAATTTTGTTGAAATTTTGATCTTAAAGAATATATAACATAATTAAGCCACATTGCCAAAATCTTGATAACCTTATTAAAATATCCTCTTCGCGCCAAAAATGCTGCATAAAATGCGCGATATTGATAATAAGGAAGGCATATTTGTGACAGTACGCTACGATTGGCAAGAAGCCGAAATACGCGCAATCTACAACACATCATTACTGGAGTTAGTTTATCAAGCAGCTAGCATCCATCGTCAATATCACAACCCTAAGCAAATCCAAGTTTGCAAGCTGATATCGATTAAAACAGGCGCTTGTCCGGAAGATTGCGGATATTGTGCCCAGTCTTCGCGTTACAAAACCGAAGTAAAACCCCAGGCACTTCTCGAAAAGGAAACAGTTATAAACATTGCCCAACAAGCCAAAGCTAGCGGTGTCAGCCGTGTTTGTATGGGTGCTGCTTGGCGCGAAGTCCGCGATAATTCGCAGTTCGAGGAAGTCCTCGATATGGTAAAGGATGTTACCTCGATGGGGCTGGAGGTGTGCTGTACGTTAGGTATGCTGACCGAAAATCAAGCAAAGCGTCTTGAAGATGCGGGACTTTATGCTTATAACCACAACCTCGATACTTCCCGCGACCATTACAGCACTATTATCACGACGCGAACGTATGATGACCGTTTGAATACGATTAATAATGTACGTCAAACTAATGTTACGGTATGTTCGGGCGGTATTTTGGGTTTAGGCGAAACTGCCGATGACCGAATTTCGATGCTGCAAACGCTTTCGACTTTGAACCCGCATCCTGAGTCTGTACCGATTAATATTCTCTCGCAAGTTCCGGGAACACCGCTAGAAAATCAACCCGATGTACCAATTTGGGATGTGGTACGGATGATTGCTACGGCACGTATTGTGATGCCAACTTCAGATGTACGGTTGAGTGCAGGAAGGGCAAAACTGTCACAAATTGAACAAGCTTTCTGCTTTATGGCTGGGGCAAATTCGATTTTTTCCAGCGATGATGGACATATGCTGACGGTAACTACTCCCTGTCCTGGTTATGATAGTGACAAAGAGTTATTGAATTTGCTGGGTTTGGATATGCGATCGCCTTTTATAAATAAGGTAAAGCCTCAACCAATAATCGGATAATTATCTCACGCAGAGGCGCAGAGGCGCAGAGAGTGTTTTTTGCGCCTAATGCGTGAGGCTATAATTAAATAATCTTGGCAGTACGCAGACCGAATAGTAAACCGACTGCTAAACCAAAGAATAATCCGATGTAGACGATAAAAAAGATTATGCCCATTTTAGTTTCTCCAAAAATACTGATTATTTCTATTTAAACATTTCTTCTAAACGTTTGATTCAAATATTCTGGGCAATTTTTGGGGTTCGTCCCAATAGTCCTATCATGAGTTTGAGTGCAAATACTTTAATTAGTGGTACGTATTTCATCACCAACAAACCGAAACGGCGAACTATCACTATCGGTAAGAAGTTATTAGAAAATACTCGGTCTAGGATATCAGTAAAACCTAAAATTGCTAGGTTTTCAATTTTCCGCCAGCGTTCGTATTTTTTCAGCACTCGAATATTACCAATATCTTTACCTGCTTGGTGTGCCTCCTCGATAACTTGTGCCAATGCTGCGACATCACGAATACCCAGATTTAGCCCTTGTCCTCCAACCGGATGACAGTTATGTGCCGCATCGCCAACTAATGCCAGTCGATTGAGTACATATTCATCGCTTTGCATTAACTGTACCCCAAAAGTAAACCGCGAACCTAATAATTCCAGCTTACCCATGTGGTTACCGTAGCGCTTGGTTAATTCAGCTAAAAATTGCTCATCATCCAACTCGCATAAGGCTTTTGCTTCTGCATGGGGTGCTGTCCAAACGATGCGGCAGCGATTTCCTGGTAGCGGTAAAATAGCGAAAGGCCCGCTTGCTTGGAACTTTTCGTAGGCTGTTTGATTGTGCGATTTTTCTGGCTTGACAAATGCCACAATACATGATTGCCAATATTTCCAGCCGCGAGTAGTAATTTTTGCAGATTGACGGATAGGCGATCTAGCTCCATCAGCCGCCACTATTAATTTACTACGAATTGTCTTAATTTCGCCGGCGATATTGATTTTAGTAATAGCTGCATCAGCTTGGTAGTCGGTTTCGACCACTGTTGCGGGACACAATAAAGTCACATTCGAGCAATTTTTTACAAATTCTTGCAGTGGGTAAAGCAGTGCTTGATGTTCTGCCACATACCCTAAGTCATCGCTACCAATGTCCCCAGTATTAAATTCCACGACAGTCGCATAATCTGCATCCGACAGATTTACACGTCGATAAGCCTCAATATTTGGTAAAATCTGCTTCCAAACCCCAATTCCTTGGAAAATTTTTGCCGACAGCATATGTACTGCATAAGCTTGTCCTTTGGATGCCGCTGCTGATTCGGTATAAGCTTCTACGAGCAAGATATTCAAGCCAGAATTTTTTAATGCACTTGCCAGAGTTAAACCAGCAATTCCACCTCCGACAATAACCAAGTCGTAGTCATAGCCAAGCGGTTGTGCCATCGCTTGGGAACTTTGTTGCTCTAGCATTGCTTGCGCCATTGTTAAGTTAGATTACAGCTTATAACTTTATTTTGACGCAATCTAGGGGTTTAAAGCAAGTAGGGATCGAGTAGGAGATCGCTGTAGTGGTTTTCAGGTCAGTGAGGTTCAATTTGAAATCGCAAAGCCCGTAGGGGCGCTCTTTTCCCCGCCCTCGATTGTGCATCCAACACAGAAGCGCTATAGTCCCCTCCCTCAACTATCCAAAACCTCCAAGTATTACTACGGATATAAAACAGGCAGGATGCCTAACCAGACGTAAGACTAGATATTTAATTAAACCAAATTTGAATTTAATCCTGATGCGTATCCAGTCTCTATGGATACAGTGATGGTAGATGCACCCTGATTCAATTCCCCCAGTGACTTTGTTGCTGGGGATTTTTTTATGGTTGGGTTTGGTAATAGTACTGAGGTGTTGGCGTATT
>JANNFJ010000038.1:0-13440 GCA_031379725.1 Calothrix sp. OTE_75_metabat_31 | reverse complement strand
CTCTACATTTGTGAATCTCCAACCCATAATTTATGATATTGGAAAACCTGCTTCTTCGAGCCGCTTGAGAGAAATCGTTGCAGATTCGGCAACATGATTGTGCTTATCTTTCTCAAGGTATTTCAATGCCGAAACGCTCTTTGGTGTTGGCAAATTACCCAAAGCTTCCGCAAGCCGCTGACGTACTAACCAATCTTCAGCTTGGGCAAAGCGCAAAATTTGGTCTACTGCCGTAATATCCTTAATTTCGCCTAACGCTGCGATCGCGGCTTGTTGAACAACAACTTCCTTCGCATCTAACGCACTAATTAAAACTTCATGGGCACGGGGGTCTTTTAAATTTCCCAATGCCACAGCAGCGCTAAATCTTACTAACCAGCTGGTATCTTCGTAAAATATCCGCACCAATGCCTCAAAAGCACGTCCATCTTCTAAATAACCCAAAGCACCTGCAGCATCCGCACGAATACTATAATCGGGGTCATTTTCGAGAATTCTCACCAAAATTGGGTAGGATTCCTCGGTTTGCTTAACTCCCAGTGCAAATACAGCCATCGAGCGGATTTGCAGCGATTCGTCATCCAAAACTTTTTTAATCAACGGCAAAGCATCAACGGGTGCAACTTCACGCAACGAAGCAAGGGCAACCATGCGATCGCGCAAACTCGGACTTTCTAATTGAGCAGACAGTTCTTCTAAGCTTGGTGTAGCCATTTAATTTATTCACATGACGCTACTTACATCTATATATTAAGTATTATTGCTGGTTTTGACGCTGGTATAGAAAGAGGTTATCCGAACTTGACTAAAGTCAAAAATAAGAGTGTAAGTCCCGGATACCGACGGTGCAGAATTATTTTCTATAAAATTTAACCTTTAACGCCGCTCCCCGCATCAGTCGGTACAATGTAACGTTGCAGGAATAAGAATAAAATTGTGACTGGGGCAATGGAAATTACCGAACCTGCTGCAACTAAACGCCAGTCGAGTGAAAATGTCCCTGCTAGTTTTGCCACTCCTAGCGGTAGAGTATATAGATTTTCGTCTTGGATAACAATCAGCGGCCACAGAAAATCACTCCAAGCACCGATAAATACAAATATTGCCAGCGTTGCCAGTGCCGGACGAATTGCCGGCAACATAATATTCCACCACAAACCGATTTCCGAACAACCATCCATGCGTGCAGCTTCTTCGAGTTCTTTGGGAACTCCTAAAAATGCTTGTCGGAGTAAAAATATGCCGAAGGCTGAAGCTAAAGAGGGAAAAATCATCCCCAAATAGGTGTTTCGCAGTCCCATTTGCACGGTCAATATATATAACGGAATCATCACGATTTGGAAAGGAATCATGATTGTGGTGACAACCGCAGTAAAAATCCAGTCACGTCCCCGAAATGATAGTCTTGCTAGGGGGTAAGCTGCTAAAGCGCAAAAGATTAAATTTAAACCGACTGTCAGCAATGCCACAATAGTACTGTTGTATAGGTATTGTCCGAATGGGTTGGTTTGCCAAACGGTGACAAAGTTCTCGAATGTCGGTTGGGCAGGTATTAGCTGCGGTGGTGACTGGAAAATATTTTCCGCTGGCGATTTAAAGGCTGTGCCAACTAGCCACAATAATGGGAAAAGGGTGATTAATGCGATCGCACTCAGCAACCCATACATTCCCACCACTTTTAATCGTTCGTTTTTTAATATCATTTTAATTTGGTCAGTGGTCAGTGGTTAGTTGCCAATCTCCAATCCGAATCCCTCTTCATGACAAATAATATGTAGTTTTTTATCCCAGTTATCAACAGGTAGATGTGGTAAATACGCATAAGTAAATACGATACCAATAGTCGGCTTTATTTGCCATTGGGGTGAACTCAACATGCGGTCGTAATATCCACCACCGTACCCTAAACGATACCCTTGGTAGTCGCAAGCGACACTTGGTACTAAAATTAAATCAACTTCGTTTGGTTCAATTCTGGGAGCATTACTATGCGGTTCAATAATACCGTAAGCACCCGTTTCTAATTTGTCTCCTGGTTTCCAAATATGCCAAGATAGATTTTTTTCTACGCAACGGGGAAAACCCCAACGGTAACTAGTATTGGTATATAACGGACTCAAATCAGGTTCTTGACGAAAACTGAAATAGGCAACGATAGTTTTAGCTTGGGCAAATTGAGGAGATGCTAAAAGGCGCGAACAAATGCTTGAGCTTTTTTCTCTCCATTTTTCTACCGTCATTGATTGGCGGATTTTGAGCAATTCACGTCGTAATTCTGGTTTGTTCATTCAAAATCTACCACTACATTCAACGCATCTCGAATTGCTTCCCAATATTCATCCTCCAAAACTCCCAATAAACCTAAAACTCGACTATTATCTAGACCACGAATTTGCCCGATATCTAAATAGCGCTCTCGGTCTAAACCGTTATTTGACGTTGGTTTTACATTGACCACATAAGGTGCATCTTTAGCTCCCGGCAATAGTGGAATCACTACAGTTAAAAAACTATAGCGATTCCCCATATCATTTTGCACTATCAAACAAGCACGAGTTTTCCTAGCTTCTGCACCCACAGTTGGCTCAAGATTAATCAAACGAATTTCTCCACGACGGTAAATTAAATCACCATTAGGCATTACTCGATACCATCTCCAACTACAACATCCCACAGTGCAACTTCTTCACGATAGGCTGGGTCTTCAGAATCTCGTTGATATGCTACTTTCAATTGTTCTTGTAGATGTTGCTTTTTTACCTCTTTCAAAATCCCATTGATGAAAGCACTACGGTTTGCTTTACCTTCATCATCTACTGCTTGCTTATCTATAAAAGCCACAATCTCATCATCAAGAGTAATAGTTACTTTCTTAGCCAAGTGTCTTCTCCAAAAGCTTACTTATTTATCTTACTAAATTAGCATGTTTTTAATAAGCTATGGTATCCAGGAATATTTAGACCGCAGGTAAAATGAAGTATGATTTCAAGCAAAAAAGAAGGGGTATGGATAAACCATAACCCCCATTGAACTTATTTAATTTCCTCTAAAATATGATTTGAATTAGGCTGCGTTTTTGCGCCACCAATCAATGGTATTCTTCAAACCTTCTTCAAATCCGACTTTAGCAGTAAAACCAAAAGCTTGTTTTGCTCGTTCGGTATCCAAACAACGACGGGGTTGACCGTTGGGTTTGTCGGTTTGCCAAACAATTTCCCCTTCAAATTCCATCAACTTACAGATTGTTGTAATTAAGTCTTTGATGGAAATTTCGTAACCCGTGCCCAAATTTACAGGTTCCAAATCATTATAAGATTGAGTACCCATCACAATACCCCGTGCCGCATCTTCAGAGTATAAAAATTCACGAGTTGGGCTACCATCACCCCAAACAGGAAGTTCTTTATCTCCCCTTGCTTGGGCTTCTTGCACCTTACGAATCAAGGCTGGGATTACGTGAGAACTACTAGGGTCGAAGTTATCTTCGGGACCGTACAAATTTACAGGCAGTAAGTAAATACCATTAAAATTGTACTGCTGGCGGTAAGCTTGAAGTTGAACTAATAAAGCTTTTTTGGCTACACCATAGGGTGCATTAGTTTCTTCAGGATAACCATTCCAGATATCGTCTTCTTTGAAAGGAACCGGGGTAAATTTGGGATAAGCGCAAATGGTGCCCACGCAAACGAATTTCTCCTCACCCGCTTCGTATGCTGCGTGAATTAGTTGCGTACCCATCATCAAATTGTCGTAAAACAACTCGGCAGGTTTTTGCTGATTTAAACCAATTCCCCCAACATGGGCTGCCAAGTGAATGATGACATCTTGCTGGTCGGCTGCCCGCTTGCAAGCTTCCATTTCCCGTAAATCATAATCACGCGATCGCACGACAGTAATTTTCTCACGTTGTGCGCCAGCTTTAACTAACTGGTCGATTACCTGCTTACCTAGAAACCCGGCACCACCGGTGACGAGAATCCGCTTGTTATTTAAGTCTAAACCTGTCATAGATTGATTTGTGTAAAAAAGCTATTAACTATTGACCACTAGCGCATGGAAAGCTAGTAGTCAATAGCGATATATTAACTACTTCTAAAAGTGCAACGCACCTAATTCTTGACGAACGGTAGCAATTTCACGGGGACCTTGAGAACCTTTACCGTTTACCAAGTTGATACCTAGCGCTTGCAGGTCTGCTTCCACCATCAAATTTACAAGTTCTTCAAATGTAATCGAAGGAGTCCAACCCAATTGTTCCCGTGCTTTGGTCGAATCACCAATCAACAAATCGACTTCCGCAGGACGCAAATAACGCTCGTCAAATTCGACGTAATCTTGCCA
Organism: Calothrix sp. OTE_75_metabat_31; assembly: GCA_031379725.1. Lineage (GTDB taxonomy): Bacteria > Cyanobacteriota > Cyanobacteriia > Cyanobacteriales > Nostocaceae > JANNFJ01. Next base: position 9,099 of record JANNFJ010000038.1, on the reverse strand, counting down.
ATCCAAATTGACAAACGTGAATGCTCTTTCGAGAAACTCGCGCACAGTGTGGGTTTCATTGGTGGCTATTACATAATCATCGGGTTTTTCTTGCTGCAACATCAACCACATTGCTTTAACATAATCTTTGGCATAACCCCAATCGCGCTTGGAATCGAGATTGCCCATGTAAATTTTCTTTTGCTTACCTGCAACAATTCGCGCCACTGCCATTGTAATTTTACGGGTAACAAAAGTTTCACCACGACGGGGAGACTCGTGGTTAAATAAAATACCATTACATGCGAACAAATTGTAAGATTCGCGGTAATTTATAGTTTGCCAGTGAGCGTACACTTTCGCGCAAGCGTAAGGACTACGGGGATAAAAAGGAGTTGTTTCGCTCTGGGGTACTGCTTGTACCAAACCGTACATTTCCGACGAACCGGCTTGGTAGAAGCGGACTTCAATTCCTGTACGCTGTTGATAGTCGCGGATTGCTTCTAATAATCGTAAAGTTCCTACACCTACCGAATCAACAGTATATTCGGGTGAATCAAAGCTGACACGTACATGGGATTGAGCGCCGAGGTTATAAATTTCGAGTGGTTTCACTTCCTCTAAAATGCGGCGCAGGGTGGTGCCATCGGTCAAATCACCATAGTGTAGAAATAAACGTGCCCCTTCATTGTGAGGGTCTTCGTACATGTGGTCGATTCGGTCGGTGTTGAAGGTCGATGTGCGGCGAATTATACCATGAACTTCATAGCCCTGTTCGAGCAGTAACTCGCATAAATATGAACCATCTTGACCTGTGATACCTGTAATCAGCGCTCGCTTTCTTTGGGTCATGCTCAATTTTCCCTCGTGATTAGCCAATAAAATTTATAGATACATGCAACCTTTATCAAGCTAGCAGGTAATAACTTTATTCCCCAATGGGAAACCTACTAGTAATCAATTACATATCCAGAAAATACTCAGTAATTATACTTCCGTATGCAATTTTTATCTCAAACTATATCAGTCTAACTACGGATGATTCAGTAGTTGATGAGTTTTATATGATATTTACTAAAACTTTATAGTTTTTTTCTATTTATAAAGATTCAAATATTTTTATTCCAGTTACACAGTTGAATAGACATCTGGTATAAATTAATTATGCGTTGCCCGAAAGCCCCGTAGGGGCGCAAGGCATTGCGCCCTGACTGGGTTTTTTGGAGATGTCTAATCATAAATTCCCAAGTATTAATAGTCAAAAATTTACATCCAGGACTTGCGGACGAGGTATAAAAAAATAAATCTGATTGGACACAGACAATAGACGCGTTTATATTTTGCTTTTCGCGTAATTATTAAAGTATTATTTATTACAAAAATATTCCAAAAGTATCTTATATGACTATTACTTAAAAATCGAGGAAGTACTTAAATAAGTGAACCAGAAGTAAGTAATTTTACAAAAAATCCACAGTAAATAATTGCGAGGCAATTGCTGCCTCACAAAGTAACTCTAGTTCTACCCATCGCCGCTGTTTAGTATGCCCCGTTATTTTTGGGAATAATCACAACACCAAACGTTTTTAAAATAATCCAAAAATCGAGCCAAAAAGTCCTGAATTTGACATAATGCAGGTCGATTTGAACTCGTCGAGGATAGGGAATATCGTTGCGTCCAGACACTTGCCATAACCCAGTAATACCGGGTTGGATAGTTAGTATTTGGTCAATATGACATCCATATTTAGGTAATTCTTCTGCAACTAAGGGTCGAGGGCCAACAACACTCATATCACCAACCAGAACGTTCCAAAATTGTGGAAATTCGTCCAAACTGGTAATTCGCAAAAATCGACCAATAGAGGTAATTCTAGGGTCGTGTTTGAGTTTGAAGTTAGCCTCGAATTCCGAACGTAACTGTGGTGAGCTTTCCATCATTTGTACGAGAACCTCGTCAGCGTTGCTCACCATTGTGCGGAATTTAATACAATTAAATGGTTTGTAGTTTTTTCCGACCCGTTCTTGGATATAAAATATCGGACCTGGGGAGCCTAAGCTAATTAGCAAGGCTAACAATAGGTAAACGGGGGAAAAGGCTATTAGCACGAACAGCGAAAACGCGATATCGAACAATCGCTTTGCGAACTCTCCGTTGATACCCCCGAAAAGTAAACCTTTATAGTTTACCTTGGGTGTATTCTTTTGTTGACCGCGTTTTAAGAAAGTACGCGATCGCTTGCCGGAGAGGAGTGAGCTCTGGGCAGTCATCATACTCCTTAATAATCCACACCACACATAGTCCCAATCTTAAGCCCAATTCCGTTGCTTCTGGGGGCTTATTTCCAAAAGCATATCAATAGTGAGCTTGAGGCTGAGGTCTCAAACTTTTTTGAGTACACGCATCTAAAAAGGTAAGATATTTACCTGTAAAGACTTGCGTCGAAAATCCGGCAGCGTGCATCTTCAGATATTCAGGGTCAAATTGCCCAGAATACGCTTCAAATGTATTTACTGCCTCCACAATTGCCGCTACAGTCTGCACTTTAAATAATACACCCGTCCCTGTTGCTCGTGGAAAAGCGCGAATATCCCGTACAGTTTCAGATGCACCGCCGACACCGTAAGCAATTACCGGAGTTCCTGCAGATTGAGCTTCGACTAAGGCGATGCCAAAATCTTCACATGCTGCATATACGAATGCCTTAGCGGCACTCATATATTTTTTTACCACATCAGAGGGTTGCCATCCTAGTATAGTTATGCTATTTCCTGCTATTTTCCGAATTTTTTCCATTTCGGGTCCTGTGCCGATTATGACTAAGGGTTTTTGAAGTTGATTAAAAGCGCTGACGATTAAAGATACTTGTTTATAACTAACTAACCGGGAAACTATTAGGTAAAAATCCTCTTTTTCGGCGGAAAAGGGAAAACCATCAATATTGACCGGTGGGTAAATTACTTCGGCTTCTCGGCGATAGCAGCGCCAAATCCGTCTTGCTGTATGCTGCGAGTTGGCAATAAAGTAATCGACACGATTGGCGCTACTAACATCCCATTGCCGCAAGCGATGCAATATATAACGAGTTATCCACCCCGGTACACCCTGACCGAGTTTGCTATCACGCAAATAATCAAATGTCAAGTCCCATGCATACCGCATTGGACTGTGACAGTAGCAGATATGCAACTGTTCGGGTGTTGTAATTATGCCTTTAGCAACTGCGTGCGATGAAGACAAAATAATGTCATATTCGCGCAAATCCAATTGCTCGATTGCTAATGGTAATAGGGGTAAGTATTTTTGTACGCCGAGTCGGGCTTGGGGAAAATACTGAAGAAAACTAGTTCCAATTTTTTGCTTATATAAATAGCTTTCGGGATTTGTCGATTCAAAATCGATGAGGGCATACAAGTCAGCATCAATGAGACTCAGTATCTCGCGGACAACGAGTTCTGAACCACCTGTGGCTTTTGGTGTAAGCCATTCATGCACTAGAGCATATTTCAAAGGCACAACGTGGGCAATTAGGTAATGGTAGAATACGGTACGGGCAGTAGTTAAGAAAAGTTTTAAGTTTTCCTTGGGTTGGATAAATCTTGCATCCCCATACCTGACGAACGACGTTCCGTAGTTGTTACAGGTTCCTTTATAGTGCGGCACAACCTGATAATCTCGTTATTAGGAGTAATTTTGGCAGGCCCCAAGGCAAGATATAGGTAATTTATGCGAATTTTAATCATGGGCGGTACCCGATTTATTGGTGTTTACCTGACACAATTGTTAGTTGCACAAGGGCATGAGGTAGTTTTGTTTAATCGCGGTAATCGTCATGTGCCCGTACCAGGGGTTGGACAAATATTAGGCGATCGCACCGACCCCGACCAATTGAAGCAACTAGCAAATGAAAATTTTGATGCCGTTTTCGACAATAATGGTCGGGAGCTTACTGATACTCAACCATTAGCAGAAATTTTTCAAGACCGCGTGCAACATTTTGTCTATATGAGTTCTGCTGGAGTCTATTTAAAATCGGACGAAATGCCCCATGTAGAAGGCGATGCTGTCGATCCAAAAAGTCGTCACAAGGGCAAATTTGATACCGAGGATTATCTAAGTAAAACTAGTCTGCCTTTTACTTCGATTCGTCCTACCTATATTTACGGTCCCCAAAACTACAATGACCTCGAAGCGTGGTTTTTTGACCGCATTGTACGGAACCGTCCGATTCCTATCCCCGGTAATGGGATGCATATTACTCAGTTGGGACACGTTAAGGATTTAGCTGTAGCTATGTGTCGAGTTTTGGGCAATTCCCATGCAGTTAGACAAGTTTATAATATCTCTGGCGACCGTTTTGTAAGTTTTGATGGTTTAGCCCGTGCTTGTTGCGTCGCAGCAGGGAAATCGGTAGAGGATATGAAGATTATTCATTACGAACCAAAGAAGTTTGATTTTGGCAAGCGTAAGGCTTTCCCCATGCGCGTACAACACTTCTTTGCCTCGGTTAATAAAGCGATGAGTCAATTAGAGTGGCAACCTGAGTATGATTTGGTGTCGGGGTTGCGAGACTCGTTTGAGAACGATTTTATGCCTTCGGGTCGGGATAAAAAAGAAATTGACTTTTCTTGCGATGATGAAATTTTAAAAATGATGGGCTAATAGTAATTTATATTATTAATGACCCTTTAGAGAGTCCCAGAATCCGGGTTTCTTCAAGAAACCCAGATTCTCATAACCCATCACAATTAATGACACAGACGATTACTCCCTACCTCCTTCCTCCGATTCATTAATAAGTGGATTCAAAACAATTTCATTTGCTGCTGCGTCAGACTTTCCGGCACGGATAGTCGGAGTGCGTCTGCTGCGTTGTGCTGCAATACGTCGATAACCTGCACGTTCAGCTTTTTGATATTCGTATTCGATTAATCTGCCATAATGCTCGTGTTGGCTTAGATTCATCGATAGAAAAATATGCTCGCGGGTATTACCAAACCCTTTGCGGTTAAAGAACTTTAATGCCGGAGTATTTGCGGGGTCGGTGTCAACCAGCATAAACCTTGCACCATCCTCAATCATCCGCGCGATCGCTTTATCAACCAGTTTATCAGCAACACCTCGCCGCTGAAGCCTTGGATTTACACCCAACCACAAAATATATCCGTAAGCCAGATTTGCCTTAGTAATAATCGTCCCTAAAATAAACCCAGCCAATTCCCCTTCAATTTCTGCGACCAAACAATACTCTGGGTCAGTATTATAAAGTCCAATTACCTCCCATTCGTCCCAGGTTCGATACAAATAGGGATACAAATCGCTAGTAAACAACTCCTCTCCCAAATGATAAACCGGAGCAATGTCATCGATTCCTAATTCGCGGACATCAACCGCACTATTATCGTCAAAATTCATAAAAATATTCAGGAGTAGGGAGTAGGGGGTAGGGGGTAATGGTAGGTTGGGTTATAACTGTTGACTAAAATTGTAGGATATCCTACAATCTGTTTAGAGATTAACCGATTTATTGCTATATCTTACTGCACTCCATACAAGCTTATCTGGATGTGAAATCTAGAAAACACATATGGAATGGGTAGACAAAATTAAATAATACTACTCGTCAAAGTACCGTCGGTATCTCTAACTGGGGACTATTGGTCAAGGTTTTTGTTGAGTTGAAAAACCGAGCAACATCCAAGCGTAAGCGCTTATAGTTTTTGACGCAAAGTTACATTGTGGACTTATGCTTAGATTTTCCTAGATTTTTAGAAGCGGTGAAGCGAAGCCCAAGCGAACATTAACACCATTTACGTTGGGTTTCATTTTGTTAAACCCAACCTGTGTTACTTACATTATCTTATTTTTGAACTTAACTAGCTCTTAACTCCATTGCCTTTCAAAAACTCACCTCTTCAATCGTAACCAGGTCAAGTAAATTACTCTCTGCTACCAAAGGTAGAAAGTAAGGGATTATATTATTGTCCTTCTCATGCCTGCTAGCGTCTTCACCCTCCAAGAAACTCTTATTCCTCTGCGGATGTATATAAGCTTCGCCAACGTTTTGCGTTATTGTGTCAGACCCCATACTAATGCGATTATCTTCCCCGATGCCGATACGAGAATCCGGCGAAATCGGTGAACTATGTAAAACGCGATCGCATCGCTTGGCAAACTGACAATCATCACAAGCTTTATTTCCAACCGAGACTTGGGGCAAGGGTTCCCCTTGATAAAAATCTCCCAACCATAGCGTTAACTGACTTAATAATTTAGTCAATTTTTTTCTAGTTTGCTCGTGTTGGGCAGTACTATAACTAAACTTAATACTCTGTGGTTTTTCTGGCGACTGAACAAACCAATAAGTCATTGAGATATTTTCGGGTATATACTGACTAGTTTCAGCCAAAACATACAAATAAAGCTGTGTTTGCCAATTTTTTTCTAACTTGCGTTTATTTGGAGAGTTTGCCGAAGTTTTCCAATCGAGAATCTGTGCTTGCACGTCATCTGCAATTAATAAATCGTAAACAACCGTTAGTAAATAATCAGAAAAATTCAAAGTGCGGAAATGCTCACTCTCGCGAAATTCACCGCTTACAGGTTGTAAAATTTCAGGTGCAGCTACAGCAAACTTAGCCATCCAGCTTTGTAAAGTCGCATCTGCTTGTAAAAAGCTGTCAATTGGTAAACCCATTTCCTGCTGCTGCATTAACAAATGAAAGCGACTCCCCAAAACTTGCTTTTCTTCATATTCTGGGTCTGAGGGAGATTGAAGTTGTTCTAGACAAGTATGTTGAAACAAACGCGGACAACGTTCGAGTATATTTAATTGTCCTTGCGAAAGCCGCATTAAATAGTTTTCTTCCGACATAAAAAAGTAGCAAGCTATAAAATTTTAAATATTTCAAATTGTAGAAAAATTATAATACATATCGACAGCATAGGTACGACATACAACAATGTTGTAATTACAATCGAAGCTGATAAAAATACTCATTAATTATTGAGGTAGATAATGAACTGGGTTGAATTACTTATTCCTTTGGGATTAGCATTTGTATTAGGGTCTATCATTGGATTAGAACGCCAGTGGTGGCACAGAAATCCAATTATCTTATCGCTGTTCGATAATTACCCATAGCGAACACGAACCCCATGTGCGTGCGTTTTTATTACAAGCTGTTAGTACTGGTGTGATGAAATTGCGATCATTACAAAGTGAAGATATTGATATTCCCCATAAAGTCGAGGTCAAAGCAAATTTAGTTTCGCAAGACCACAATCATGAAATTTTAGAACAAATGATTAGCCAGTTAAGCTTGCAACCGCAAGTTAGTGCAGTCAGTTGGGAGGTAATCGAAGAAGCGCACCATAGTCATAGTTAATAAACCAAAAATCGGGATGACTGGACTCGAACCAGCGGCCCCTTCGTCCCGAACGAAGTGCGCTACCAAGCTGCGCCACATCCCGATATAACAATACTAATTGTAAAAAGAATATCATAAAAATGGCAATGGGGACAAGGGGGACAAGGGGGACAAGGAAGCAATATTTCTCCCTTGTCTCCCCCATCTCCCTTGTCTCCCCCTCTCCCTTTTCTCCCCCATTTCCCTACTCCCTGCTAGGATAGCTTTGTATATCTATAGAAATGGGTCATGGCAGTAAAACCAGACTGGTTGCGGGTGAAAGCACCTCAATGGGAGCGTGTTGGTAACGTTAAAGACATTTTGCGGGATTTAGCCCTCAATACGGTTTGTGAGGAAGCGTCATGTCCGAATATTGGAGAGTGCTTTAATGCTGGAACTGCGACATTTCTGATTATGGGGCCTGCCTGTACCCGTGCTTGTCCCTATTGCGATATCGATTTTGAGAAGAAGCCCCAACCCCTCGACCCAACCGAACCTACAAGGTTAGCAGAAGCGGTGCGGAGGATGAAATTAAATCATGTGGTCATTACTTCGGTAAACCGGGATGATTTACCCGATGGTGGTGCTTCGCAGTTTGTAAGTTGCATCGAAGCGATTCGTTGTGTTTCTCCCCATACAACAATCGAGGTTTTGATTCCCGACTTGTGCGGTAACTGGGAAGCGTTAGAAATTATTTTGGCATCCCATCCCGAAGTTCTCAACCACAACACGGAAACGATTTCACGTCTGTATCGTCGGGTACGTCCTCAAGGTAATTATGAAAGAACTTTGGAATTGCTAAAACGTAGCCGTGCAATTGCACATAATGTTTACACTAAATCTGGCATCATGGTCGGACTTGGCGAAACTGATACCGAAATTCGTGCTTGTATGCAGGATTTACGCGCTGTCGATTGCGATATCTTAACAATTGGGCAATATCTTCAACCGAGTCAAAAGCATCTTCAAGTTAATGACTTTGTGCATCCAGACCAATTCGTTGCTTGGCAAACTTTCGGGGAGGAAATCGGATTTTTACAAGTTGTTTCTTCACCCTTGACAAGAAGTTCTTATCATGCAGAACAAGTTAGAGAATTGATGCAACGTTATCCAAGGTGAAAAGCAAGAATTAATAAAGTTTTTGACGTAACTCGCCATCGCCACCATACATTACTCTTGGTCGGTTGGTGATGGCGCAGTGTTAAACTGTTGAGTACTGCTATTTCTGGCGGCTTCTAACTTTTGACGAATCGCTGATTGAACTTTCTCATCAAAATCAGAATCGCTAGGACTTGCAATAATCCTGAGCGGATGCTGATTGATTCGGTCTAAGTATGCTTGAAATGCAGCTTTATCTCCACGATGTTTAAGAAAATACTGTTTCAATTGGGTCTTAGACATTTCATTATAGTTAACTTGGCTCATCAGCAAACTCTCCATTGGGTAAGATTTGAAACTCAACCTCTTCCTTATGTCCAGTTAATACATACAGGTTACGGGTTCGATTATCAACACAAATGGGCTGAAGCATTATGTACGTCAGTTGCTAGCCGATACGATATAAACTCTCTAGTTAGCAGTAGGCATTTTTGTCATTCACTCCACCTACCCCTTATTTTAACAGCACAGTTGATACCCCGCATCGGCTGGTGACACGACTGAAATAAAAACCAATGGTTCATCACCGTTATTAAATACTCCATGTACGCA
>JANNFJ010000266.1:0-4750 GCA_031379725.1 Calothrix sp. OTE_75_metabat_31 | reverse complement strand
CTTAATTCTAAATCGCGCACTCCAAGAGTAGCGATCGCATTCTGCAACGCTGGTACATAATCTTGTTCCATAAACTCCATAAACGGCTTATCCTCAACCGCTGGAGCTTTTTCTTTCTTAGCTGCGGCGGGTTTTTCTCCTGCTGCGGCTGCCTTTTTAGCTGCTGGGGGTTTAGATGCATTGGGGTTATCTCCGCTTACAGCTGCCGGGTCGGGTGCGTTTGCACTTGCCATATCAGTTGTTTCGGGTGAGTCGATGCTAGGAATGACATCACCAGCTTCATTTTTATTAGTTTCTTTTGGCATAGCTGAGATTAATCCTTATGTCTTGAAGTATGGGGCTTTTTTGCAGCATGACACTATCTTGACACCAGACACTGCCCGTGCAAAATAGCTCACTTTTATTCTGACATAGGAGCAGGCAAGCGGTTGATTGCAATCCAATAGGCGATCGATATAGACAAATTTATGATAAACCTACCAGGTAGGGGTACCGCCCCTACCTCTCCTTACATATGTATTTTTCATTATTTCAGACGAGAGTAGGGGCGGGGTAACCCCGCCCCTACTTATAATGACGCTTGTCGAAAAAGCTGCGTCAGCGAGATTTTTACATCAGGAAACATTACAGGAGCAATTTCTCCTTCCTTAAGTTCTTGACGTGACAAATAATCTTGTGCTTGAGGATGACGAAAAACAATTAATTGTAGTTTAGCTAAATTTACGACCCAGTACTCGACAATTCCAGCCGCTGCGTAAATTGATTTTTTCCGATCTAAATCTTTTGATAAAGTCGATTCAGATATTTCGACTACTAAAAAAATTTCTTCTGCCGTTGGATGACGTAAGCGATAATTTGCCCATTCCCCTTTGACGATGGCTATATCGGGTTCTGGTTCAGAATTAGTTAAGGTAACAGGATGAGCTTCTCTAACTAGCGCACGATTACCTATATTTTGCCGAAAAAAATCCGCTAAACTTCCACCGTAGAATGTGTGTAGTGGCCCTTCTGGAGTCATATCGTGAATTTCTCCACCCAAAAGCTCAACCTGACGGTCTTGTAAAATTCCCGCTGCAATCATACTGTGGTAATCGCCAAGCGTCCATTTTGCTAACGTATTCATCGTTTGCCTAACAGAAAATTATTTATTGCTATTGGTCTATTTACATTATGTCCTTTGCTATTATCTACTGACAAATGACAAAGGACAAATAACCAATATCAACCACCCGCAACCGCAGGGACAATACTCACTTCATCACCATCTTTTAGCGGTGTCGAAGTTCCATCCAAAAAGCGAATATCTTCGCTATTTACATACAAATTCAAAAACCGTCGTGGTTGCCCGTTTTCATCGCACAGACGTTCTTTGATACCAGGACAAGCTTGTTCGAGTGAATCCAAAAGTTCGGAAACACTATTACCAGAACATTCTAGAACAGCTTGGTTACTGGTAAATTTTTGAAGCGGGGTTGGAACTAATACTTTTACAGACATAGATAATTGAAAAAAGAAAGTTAGGAGTTAGGAGTCAGGAGTCAGGAGTTAGGAGTGAGGAGTTATATAAATTAATAGTTCAAGGTGAAGCTGTTGATAAGCAAAAAGTATAGTGAACTTTCAACTCCTACCTCTTAATTCCTAACTCCTAACTTCCAACTATACCAATACTTGCTGCCATTCTAAACGGTCTAAAGTACGCGATCGCTCTAGTGCTTGTTCAAAGCTGTCGAGTTTGGCTTCGATTGTCAAAGGTTCGCCAACATAGCCTTGAATTGCCTCTTGAGTTTTCAAGCCGTTACCTGTAATGTAAACCACTGTTTTCTCGTCAGGGTTAATTTTACCCGCTTCGACCAATTTCTTTAAGACGGCAACGGTTGTACCACCTGCGGTTTCGGTAAATATACCTTCAGTCTCAGCAAGTAACTTGATGGCTTCGATAATTTCGGCATCGGTTACTGATTCAATATTACCGTTTGTTTTCTTGGCAAGTTCCACAGCATAAATACCATCTGCGGGGTTACCTATTGCTAACGACTTGGCAATTGTATTAGGTTTCACGGGCTTGATAAAGTCGCGGTTCTCTCGAAATGCTTCGGCAATCGGCGAACAACCTTCTGCCTGTGCCCCACTAAAGCGAACTTTTTTATCCTCCACCAAACCAACTTCGATAAACTCTTGGAAACCTTTGTAAATTTTTGTAAATAGCGAACCCGAAGCCAAAGGTGCAACTACATGGTCGGGTAGTTCCCATCCCAATTGTTCGGCAACTTCAAACCCAAGGGTTTTGGAACCTTCCGAATAATATGGACGTAAATTAATATTGACAAATCCCCAACCATGCGTATTAGCAACTTCCGAACACAAACGGTTTACTTGGTCGTAATTACCTTTCACAGCCATTAATGTCGGGCTATAAATCAAGCTACCTAAGATTTTGCCGGCTTCGAGGTCGGAGGGGATAAATACACAACAATCTAAACCCGCGTAAGCTGCGATCGCAGCAGTCGAGTTTGCCAAGTTTCCGGTACTAGCACAAGATACAGTCGTAAATCCTAATTCACGGGCACGGGAAAGGGCAACTGTTACCACCCGGTCTTTGAAGCTGAGGGTGGGCATGTTGACGGCATCATTTTTAATATAAAGATTTTTTAAGCCCAGGCGACGCGCCAAACGTTGGGATTTAACTAACGGAGTCATTCCCGTTCCGACATCTATATAGTTATCTGTTGCAACGGGTAAAAAGTCACGGTAACGCCAAATTGAATTGGGGCCAACTTGAATTTTTTCGCGGGTGATGGTTTGACGCAGGTTGCTGTAGTCGTACTTAATTTCCAAAGGACCGAAGCATTCTTCACAAACGTGCTTTGCTTGCAATTGGTACTCTGTACCGCATTCCTTACACTTCAATGCTTTCATGGTTGAAGTGTTTGTTTGGGTTTTAGTTACTGCCTGCGTCATAATCCTGCCTTCCCTGTTGCTTTAGTTTTCCTTTGCTCGTGGACTGATGCTATCACGAGTAAAAATACTCGTCAAACATACCCGATAAAAATTGTCGGGTATGTTTCACGGATATTTATCTGTAAAAAGTAAATTATCCGGAATTTAGGAGTAAAAAAAGGAACAGGTAACTAGGTGGAGGAGACTAAAGGTATATGAACAAATTTATACTAAAACTGTTTTTATCATTCTCGTTGCCATGCCCTGGTTGGGAACGTAGTGCTTTTGGGCAGGCTGAACCTGGGAAGGAGGGAAACCAACCACAGAGACACGGAGGGCACAGAGGAAGAGGGGAAAGAGGGATAGCTTTAAGTTTTTGCCTGTTAGTTATGGCCCCCGGTACAGCGATGGGTGTAGAGACGTTACATGTAATGTCTCTACAGAATTCGGTGCAGGTGGTGGTGAATAGTAACCGAGATGGGGCTGTACAGGCTGATGATGTGGTGACTTTACGGGAAGCGATCGCAATCGTCAATGGTACTTTGCCTTTGGATAAACTTTCCCCAGCCGAGAAGGGTCAAATTACCCCCAGCAATACACCCCGAATTAATTTCAATCTTCCGACAAGACAGACTACTATTGCTTTAGAAGAGATTTTGCCACCACTGACAATTCCTGGGTTAGTGGTCGATGGTACAACTCAACCGGGATATGATGCGAATAAGTCGGCGACTGCGGAGATTAATATACCTGTTCCGGTTATTACTATTACTTCAATCCCAACACGTAGTATCCTACGTGGTTTTACGGTAGCTGCCGATAAGGTGACAATACGAGGTCTGAGTATATATGGATTTAGCAGTCAGCACGAACGTACTGCTAGCATACCCCCAGCAGATATTTTTATTGCCTCATTGGCGGAAATTGTAGAAACTAATAGAAATTCTTCCCGTGGAGACGCGAAATTACCCTACCCCTTCGGGGAACGCTTCGCTAACGGGAACGCTAAAAGCGAACGCGTCTCTACAACATCTCCAAAGGGTGTGGTGATTGAAAATAATTGGTTGGGAATAACTCGTGATGAAAAAATGTCCGATAACCCTTCTGCGTTTGGGGTGTCGGTATTTAATGCGGTTGGGACAACTATTCAGCGTAACCGTATTTCCTTTCATGACGGTAGTGCAATTATTACTTCTGTGTCTGCCCAAAAGACGCAAATTAAAGAAAATATCATTGTTGGTAACGGGTTGGCAGGAATGCCAGATGCTATACGGTTAGAGGGTTCTATTCAAGGTTCGCATATTACCTCGAATTTGATTTGTGCTAACGATGGAAGTGGTGTGTTTCTATTTAAACCTGAAGGAGAGGTGTCTATTAAAGACAACCAAATTAAATATAATGGTCGTCGTTTGCGTCGTGCAGCTATTTACTTGATGGGAAGCAATAATCAAGTTACCAATAACGAAATTAGCAATCAAACTGGCCCTGGGGTGGTTGTGACTGCTTTCCCAAATGGTGGTTCGTTCTTGAATGGTGCTGCAATCGGTAATACGATTCAAAATAACCGCTTTGCCAATTTGGAAGGACTTAGTATCGACCTAAATACTAAGGCACATAACGACGTACAGGACTTTCAACGGGGAGATGGGAAAAATCCAATCAGAACTTCAGACAATCGACGTTTAGATACTGGGAATGGGTCAATTAATGCACCGGAGTTTGTATCGAAAGAGTTTTTGGTAATTAATAATCAAGTCCATATCAACGGTAAAGCTGACCCCGATTCGTCGGTTTCAATTTATCGAGTTGGTGA
>JANNFJ010000192.1:0-2223 GCA_031379725.1 Calothrix sp. OTE_75_metabat_31 | reverse complement strand
GAATCTACTTAAGCAACGTGGAGATATTAGCGAACCACGGGTAAAAGAAATTTCCGAACAGATGGAAAGCGTTCGTCATGAAGTGTTGGAAATGGTGCAATCAAGCAGCGATGAGGATGATACTAATAAAGATTCTGAATCGCTTCGCGCTAAAGTCGAAAATTATCTACGTTCCACTGGTAAAGAGGGGTTGAACCCAGAAGGAATTAAGGAAAATTTCAGCAAGTTATTGGAAGATCCTTCATCGACAGTTGAAGAACTTACCCAGCGTTTTGGGCAATTTAACCGAGATAGCTTAGTGCAACTTCTCCAACAACGTCAAGATTTGAGCGAAGAAGAAGCAAATAACATTGTCGGTGAACTTGAGGGAACACGCGATCGCATTCTCAACCAAGCACGAGAGTTACAGGAAAAAGTCCGTACTCAAGCTACCGAATTACGTCAGCGTGTCGAAGAATATTTGCGGAATACGAACCTCGACGAACTCAATCCTGAAGGCATACAGCGCGATTTTTCCACTTTACTTGATGACCCCCAAGCTGGTTTATCAGCTTTACAAGGAAGACTGTCACAATTTGACCGGGAAACATTAGTAAAACTACTGACACAACGCGGCGATTTGAACGAGGAGCAAATCAATCAAGTAATTGATTCGACGCAAACAGCGATTAGCAATATTATCAAAGCACCGCAGCGGCTAGCAAAACGTGCGACCAAACGAGTTGTAGACTTTGAAGCAAATTTGGAAAGCTATTTGCGGGATACTCAGAAAGAAGAACTCAATCCCGAAGGTATCAAACGCGACTTACAGTTGCTGCTGCAAGACCCTCGTGCCGGAGTAGAAAGTTTGAGCGATCGCGTTTCTAAAATTGACCGTTCGTCGTTGGTTGCATTACTTTCGCAGCGTGAAGATATTTCCGAGGAAGAGGCAAATCGCATCGTTGAGCAAATCGAATCCACACGCAACTCGATAGTTGAACAATTCCAAAAAGTTCAAGAACGGGTGCAATCGGTTCTCGATGGCGTTTTTGGTCAAGTTCGCGGCTACCTCAATTCTCTCGACCGTCCAGAGTTGAATTATGAAGGAATTCAACAAGACTTTAGCAAGCTATTTGACGACCCACAAGCTGGATTTGATGCACTGCGTACTCGCTTAGGTCAATTTGACCGGGATACAATGGTTGCTGTACTTTCTTCCCGTGAAGATATTTCCGAAGAACAGGCAAACCAGATTGTTAGCAGGATTGAAGGAACACGCGATCGCGTTTTGCAACGTGCCGAATTGATTCAAACTGAAACCCAGAAACGCTTGCAAGCTATCAAAGAACAAGCCAAAAAACAAGCAAGGGACAGCAAAAAAGCTGTAGCTGAGGCTGCTTGGTGGTTGTTTGGTACTGCAGTTACATCACTTTGTGCGTCCGCTTTAGCTGGTGCTGTCGCAGTCAGGGGATTTTGGTTTATTGGTTAGTTAATAAGTAGATAGTTAATCAATAGGGTTCAATTAAAGCAGAAAAGGGTAAACCAGAAACCCGGTGTTTTCAAGATACTGGGTTTCTAGACCCCTCGACTATCCTTAACCAACAAGTATTGCAAACCGTATTCAATCGTCTACTGCGTTCAACTAAAGAAGCTGTTTTAACATACAATTAGCAACTGTCTGCCATACAACTAACATCATTTTATGCCTTTTCCTCTTCCCCTTTAACCAAACCGTATTGACTTTGCACTTTCGTAATTTTCAATTTCCAACATCAACATTGTCACACAAATGCCGATCGTGACTTCTGACATTAGAATTATATTGCAAATAACCACCCGCCCAATTACAACCCAGTTTTATTAGCTTATTTAAATCTAAATTATCGTTTATCGCCATAAAATCATTGTTATCGTCTGGAACTTTCCATAGTATTACTTTTTGATCGGCACCACCGGAAGCTAAAGTTTTGCCATCTGGACTGAAATTGACGCTCAAGATATCGTCTGTATGTTCGGTAAAAGTTTTAATATCCTTACCAATGAAGATATCCCAAACTTTAATAGTCTTGTCAGCACTACTAGAAGCCAAGAGTTTACCATCAGGGCTAAAGCTGACACTATTAACTTTACCACTATGCCCTTTTAAGGTTTTAATTAGTTTACCCGTAGCCACATCCCAAAGCTTAATAGTATTGTCAAAACTGCCAGAAGCTATTTTACCATCAGGGCTAAAACTGACACTAT
>JANNFJ010000187.1:0-4107 GCA_031379725.1 Calothrix sp. OTE_75_metabat_31 | reverse complement strand
GACCCTAGTGCCAAAGGTTACTGGCTTGATGACTCCTTCGTTGTCAATACCCAAATTTCCCCAAATGAACTTGTCGATTTTTTCCTGCACGAATACCAACCAACCCCATTAATTGCACCTTGGAATGGTAGTACTGGATTTTATCCCAAAGACAATAAAAAGACGATTGATACAATTCGCAAAAGTACAGCTTCACGGTTAGCAATTTACCGAGAAACAGTTGAAACGGCACAAATGCTGGTTGAAAAACAACAGCTAACTGTTCAACCCAAAGACGAAGACAAAAGATATTTACTCGAACAATTGCGGAATAATTTACCTGATAAAGCCGTAAAGTGGCTAGATACCTGTGCCCTAATTGGTGATAAAAACTTAAAATTTCCCCCCTTAGCAGGCACGGGGGGAAACGATGGCAACTTTGAATTTAGCCGTACTTTTATGCAGCAGTTGCAGGAGTTAATTGACTTTAAGACAGGGAAACCAAAAGAGAATTCCGAATTAATGCTACGTGCTGCTTTATTTAATGATGTTGTACCGGGATTGCAATTTTCCGGTAAAATCGGGCAATTTAACCCCATCGCAGCAGGAGGGGCAAATGCAGCACCCGGTTACGATGCCGATTCACGGGTCAATCCTTGGGATTATATATTAATGCTCGAAGGTATGATGTTATTTACCAGCAGTGCGACTCGACGTTATGAATCACAAGAAACCGGAGATTTTGCGTATCCCTTTACTGTGCGTCCATCATCTATTGGTTATGGAAGTGCGGCTTCTTGTGATGATGCCCGTGCTGAGTTATGGATACCTTTATGGACAGCACCAACGGGTTTAAAGGAATTGCAGTCAGTTTTTAACGAAGGTAAGACAAAAGTTAGGGGAAAAACTGCACGGGATGGGATTGATTTTGCCAGGGCAATATCTACTCAAGGTGTACAGCGGGGAATTAATGAGTTTATTCGATATAGTTTTCAGGTGCGTAACGGACTTTCTTATTTTGCGATTCCGTTGGGTCGGTTTAAGCCTGCGGTGAAACCCCAAGTTGATAGATTAACAGAGTTAGATTGGTGGTTAAATAAATTTCGGCAGGCTGCTGATGATGCCAAGGCACCAGGTACAATCAAGCAGGCAAAGCGGATTTTAGAAACTGTATTATTTGAATTTAGTTTGGGAAAAAAGCAGTTACTCGATGTGTTAATTGCTTTGGGAGAAGTAGAAGCAACCTTGAGTAATTCCCAAAAATTCGTCAAAGATAAGTTTTCGCCACCGCTAAAGTCACTCAGCAGCAGTTGGGTTGATGATTGTAATGATAACTCCACAGAGTTTCGCTTGGGATTAGCTTTAGCATCTCGCAATTTACGTCCAAGATTGGGTAATGTGCGTTACAAAGATGGTAGATGGCAATGGGCAGAAAATGACGACGGTGTAACCACTTGGCAGGTAGGTTCTTTAACGAATAATCTAATTAGTTGGCTACAACGTGAAGAAATTGAAATCCAGCAGCAAAAAATAGAATTTTATTTCCAACTTGCAAAAACAGGAAGTTGGATTCGTTTCGCAAAGCTAGATGACGTAGTTAAATGGATTTGGGGAAAAGTCGATGATTCCCGGATTGAGAAAATAGCCCGTGGTTTATCTTTGGTTAATATCCCTCGAAAATCTCAAGACCGCGATACCACTTTGAGTGGTTGCCAAGGGCATCATAAAAATATCTCGTTTGTAGCTGCAACTCGAATACCTAACTTAAATACGACTCAGTTTAAGGTGATTGATACAGCAAAAGACAGTCAGGGCACGATATTATCGTGCCCCTACGGCAATCAAAACTTACGCCCTGTATCTAAAGACGAAATCTGCGGTCATAATTTTGCATTCCCTGTACCCGTGGCTTTCGCTGCCGTTAAAATTGTTCATCACCGCATTCTCAACCCGAAAATACTCAGAAAAGTTTTCCCCAATTCCCAATTTACCCAAGATGAACCTTTACCTAGAGTACCCGCAATGCTTCGAAAACTTGCGGTAGGGGATTGTACAACTGCTGTTAAATTAGCCTTGCAGCGATTGCGTGCAAGTGGTTTAAATCCGGCGAATATTGAAGGAATAATCCACGAATCTCCAGAAATAACTCAACGTATTGCTGCTGCTTTGGCATTTCCCCTCTCCGATTGGGATATATCTCGCTTACTCAAAAAAATCCGTAAAATTGACGAATAGGATAAATAATAATGAACTTTAAAGCACTCAAAGACCAACCCAGATTACTGATTGAAGCCGAATTGAAACCTCTACAGGGCAGCCGCTTTCAACCTACAGGTTTCCCCGATTTAGGTGCAGCAATTTACACTTTACCTGGTAGCGAAAAAACATCCATGTTGCTGCTGGAATCTGCCCAAAGCGTAGCTAATCACTTGGAAAATAGCATTTGGGATGAATCAACCCAAGATGTCATTGCACCTTTACAGGGAATTCCCTATGTAGTCGTAAAACAAGGAGATAAAATCCTTACTAATTCTCTACTAGAAGCACACCGAATTAATTCTCCCTACATATTGGGAGGTAAAAGTAAAAAGAATCAGTTTTTCGAGACATTGAAAAAAGAAATCGGTTTTTCCCCCGATGAACCCCTGGATTTGCATAAATTAGCGATCGCACTCGCCAAATATGATATTAATTGTTTACTACACGGTGCCTTTATTGAAAAAATCGGTGGTGTAGTTAGGCTAAGTCGTACCCTTTCGGGTTTCATCGAAGCGAAAAATGTGGCGGTTGTGGCTTCCGGTGGTGTAAAAAACGATAGAGTCAAGCCATCTACAAAAAAAGATAAAGCTGATGCATCTGGAGAAGGCGAAAGTAAAGGTGGTGCAAAAGAAGGATATGGAAATGTCCCCTACCATCGGGAAGAATATACAGCCGAAAAAATTACTGCTTACTTCAACCTGGACTTAGCCCAAATTCGAGGTTATCGTTTGGGAGAAGCAGTGGAAGATTTACTAATTGCGATCGCGCTTTTCAAAATCCAACGTTTTCTCGATACTGGTTTACGTTTGCGTACTGCTTGCGATTTGGAATATACCCAAATTACCGTCAAACGTCCAGATAACTTCCCAATTCCCGATTTACCAACCCTGACAAAATCTCTGCCTGCATTGACAAAAGCAGCCGAATCTGCATTCGCTAACCCGGCAATTACCGAAGTGCAGTACGAGTCAGAAGGGGGTAAAAAATGAGCGTTGGCATTTCCATTCAATTTCTCACTGGCAGGTATCATGCTACACCTTGGAATCACCAAGTTAATGAAGGTGTGGTGGAATTTCCTCCCTCACCTTGGCGGATTCTCCGTGCCTTGGTTTCTGCCTATTATCGCCTTGAGGAAACACCACCCCGCAGCGAATTATTAGCTTTAGTTACATCTTTATCAACACAGTTACCTTGTTACTGCGTGCCCGAATACAGTTCTGCACATACCCGTCATTACATGCCGATTTGGAAAGAAGGCAAAGCCACAACCACTAAGGTTATTGATACCTTTGTGGCTTTACAGGGAGGGGCTTTATCGTCAGAGGCAGTAATAAAAGTGGTTTGGGAGGGTGTGGAATTAAACCAGTCGCAGCAAGCCTTATTTAAACAACTTTGTCGTCAAATTAATTACTTAGGACGTGCCGAATCTTGGGTAGAAATACATGTAGCTGAATTTGAGAAGCTAGAGTTTAATATCAAACCAGCATTCACTGAAAATCAATCCGAAGTATTGGAGAAAACTCAAGTACTAGTCCCCCTTTCTCCTGTAGAAATGGTGGGGTTTCAAGCTGGACTGAGTATTTTACCCCAACCCAAAAAAGGTAAAAATCAGTGGCAAGCACCGACGGATATTTTGTCCGCATTAGAATTAGATGTAGGTAAATTACATGCCCAAGCTTGGAATGGGATTCCCGGTACTCGTTGGGTTACCTATACCTTACCAGAAGATAAACCTTCGGCATCACGATTGAATGCCTTGCCATACGAGAAACCGAATTTTGCTCGATTTGCGCTTGTATCCAAGGTTTTACCCAATTTAACTGATGCGGTGAGTCTGTGCGATCGCATTCGCCAAGTATTGATTAAGCT
>JANNFJ010000165.1:0-6941 GCA_031379725.1 Calothrix sp. OTE_75_metabat_31 | reverse complement strand
CAGGTTCTCAATAGCAAAATAAAGCAATAAAAATATCCTTACAAATAAATTATTCCGAATTATTTCGTAGGATAGGCATCCTGCCTGTCCGGTGTATCTCGTCTTGACGCCAATGGCGAGACACCTATCCTACGGTACAATTTATTTTTTTAATGAATAAGTCAGCAATTGAACTCAATTTTATAATAGAAAAGACAAAAACTATTGACAAATTGCCAATTTTATAATTTATATTTTTGAATCAATTAAATATAAAATTTATCAATCATATCTACTCAAAAGCAAAAAGAAGCAGTCACAAAAACGAGAGAATTTCCCGATTCGTGCTGCTTACTTTTATAGTTATCTTTACAAAATAAAAAATGAATGCGAACAAACCAAAGCGTAAGGTGCCAGAAATTTTAGTAGAGTTCTTCTTCCCTATGGGTTTGGATGGTGCAATCAGAAGTTGGGTAAGCAACACAAGTCAATACATATCCACCTTCCATTTGGTCGTCATCTAAAAATGACTGGTCGGATTGGTCAACAGAACCAGCAACGATTTTACCAGCGCAGGTCGAGCAAGCACCAGCACGGCAGGAGTACGGTAAGTCAAGACCAGCTTCTTCAGCAGCGTCTAGAATATAGGTATCATCAGCACAATCGATAACGGTGTTTAAGCCTTCTGCTTCGTTGACAAGTGTTACTTTGAAAGTTGCCATTTTCGTAATCCTCTCTTTGCAAACCGACAGTATAAGTTCTTTTAAAGCAAAATTAATGGCTAATCCGGTGAAATGAGCCATCGATCCAATTTTGCTTCATTCTGATACTACGAGAAAAACTAGACTATATAACAGGAAATTTACCGCGATTAGTAATGAGATTTAGTTATTTAATCTAGATAAGTTTTAGTTATATTATTACTGGGTAATTTGCGACATCATTAGATAAATTTATATTTATCGATAAAAATTTTGCTTTATGCAATAAATGGCTTTGATAGGTATAAATAGTTTTTAAAAAAGGCAGTAGTAATGGATTCCACTTCTAAACCGAATTGCATTGGTGTAGGTTTAATTGGTACTGGGTATGCAGCCAAGCTACGATGTGAAGCATTACGTCACGAGTCACAGGCTAATTTGGTGGCAGTTGCAGGACATACAGTCGAACAAACCGAAGTGTTTGCCGCATCGTATCAAGCTGTATCAATGAGTTCCGCTCAACAAGTAATCGAACGCGACGATGTAGACTTAGTTATTATATGTAGCATTAACCGCGACCATTACGCTCAAGCACGGGCAGCACTTACTGCTGGCAAGCATGTGGTCATAGAGTATCCCCTTGCGTTAGATGTTACAGAGGGTGAAGCACTCATCGCTTTAGCAAAAACCCAAAATAAACTCCTCCACGTCGAACA
This sequence comes from Calothrix sp. OTE_75_metabat_31, assembly GCA_031379725.1. GTDB lineage: Bacteria > Cyanobacteriota > Cyanobacteriia > Cyanobacteriales > Nostocaceae > JANNFJ01. The sequence goes on along the minus strand of JANNFJ010000165.1, from coordinate 5,545 downwards.
CATCGAACTTCTGGGTGGTATGCATCAAGCTATCAGACAATATTTACCAGAAATTGGGCATGTGTTTTATGTACGTTACAACACGATTAAACCTCAGCATCCCGCGCCCCGTAAATGGAGTTATAACCACGAGATGTTTGGTTTTCCCCTAACTGGTGCGATATCGCGGTTGCATCGTTTGACGGATTTATTTGGTAAAGTTTCAACCCTAAACTGTCACAATCGCTTTTGGCAAGTGGAAGCCGAATACTACCAAAGTTGTTTTTGCATCGCTCAATTATCCTTTGAGAGTGGATTGTTAGGGCAAGTTATTTACGCTAAAGGTGAAACGGTGTGGCAACCTGAACGTAAATTTGAAATTCATGGTGAAAATGGTGGTTTGATTTTTAATGAGGAGGCAGGTGTTTTAGTACGTAGGGAGGAAACTATTCCGATAGAGGTTGGCAATCGTCGAGGTGGGTTTGCTAAGGATACTAGTATGGTTTTAGACCATATTCTCGATGGTGCCCCTTTATATGTTACTCCCGAAGAAAGTTTGTATACATTAAAAGTCGCCGATGCCGCAAGACGTTCGGCAGATACTGGTTTAACGATTGCTGTGGATGATTAATAAAAATATCCCCGTCAACTCCTACGAAGACAGGGATATAAGTATAAATTTTTGATAATAGTAATTTTTTAGCTAAACTGTTAATTTTTTTTGCGTGAATTTGTAACCACTAATTCAAATTCCCACCCTGGTAATTTCTCGATTGATTCGCTAATCTTGATTAAAGAAAGCGAGCCATTCAAGTCTAAAGTATCGCGCGATCGCACGTTGGCTGCAACGACTTTATTTGCGTTTACAGCTATCAAGTCAAGCGAACAATTAGCCAAAGTCGCAGGTAGCTTATCGGATGATGGATAAATACTGACTGAGTAACCTTGTTGACGATACTCCCTTGCTAATTTCAGGAGTCGTTTGTGTTCAATACTATTTTGATTTTCTTGATAGCGCATACTTAGTTATTGCATCTGATTCATAATAGAGTTTTTTCTTCGGCATGCCTTATGGACTATGTTTATAACACTAGTCGATACTACGACATTAGTATTATATGTGTTCCAATCCGATTGGAGTTAAAAAGCTAAATATAGCAGCTAGTAGAAACAATTCCTCAAAGCGAAAATCTCCTGATTGGGTATTAATAACTCCATAAGGCATTCCTAGTTATCATTGTATTGTACTCCAAGCTTTCAAGATGGCTCCGTATGAGTTAATACATGAAATCTTTAAATTTCTGTCGGGTCTGGTGCAGCTTCAACTTTAATGAATAAAAACTCTTGACCGCTACAAAATCCTTCTGCAAGGGCACGAGAAATTCCGCGAATCCGAAAAGAAGCATTGAGGTTGCGTCTGCGACTGATGAAATCAGTAATTTGATAATCATCAACATAAATGACACCATTCAATGCATCTCGAATTGGCTTGACAATATTATCACTGTCTGGAACTGCGGATTCTTCACCATAAGGTGTATCATAATAATGAGTGATGACAACTTTGATCAAATCTCCAAGTGGCGCTTTATTTTCCCAACAAGCTTCCGCAACTTTACGAACTTCTTCTCTCCAAGCTTGCAGGCGCTTGCGCTCTTTTGTTTGATACGATATCGGTTTACCAATGACGACAAATTCAAATGGTAGCATTGGGTATTTATTGGAGGGATGTAGGAAATTTACTAGGTTTAAAAGTGCGAATATTCGTTAGTACTAATTTCCTGAACTCTAGCCTTTAATTAATTTTCCATTCAAATTTAATGCTGATTTCAAAGCTTGATTAACCAATTTATATCGGTGAATAAGCTCTTAATTTCACAAGCATAATTTAGGATGACGACAATAGAAAAGTAACTTTATAGATGCTGATAGGAAAAAATAACGGTGCAAAGCTAAATTACTCAATCCATTATGCTTCTAACTTCATCTGAGCAGCTTTATTCAGCTTGCATCCCTGTTTGCATAATACGGATGTAATCAAAATAACGTTATAATAGTTATTCATACATAAACACTAACATATTCAGATTATTACTAACAACTACAGTAAAGGCTAAAAACGTAATATTTTTGTAAAAATGTAATAGATAGTGAAAAATTAATTTATTAATAAAATATAGTTAATCGCTTTTTAATACTTATTTTCATAAGCAGAATTGCCTAAAAATAAATAGAATTGACACAAAAACCCTCTCAAACCCTCTGACCTTGGCGTTCTTTATGTCTGAATAAGCTTGGTGTTATACCAATTCTTTGTGTTAGCGTTCAGCTTGCCCGTTCTCCGGAGGGGTTGCGTAGCTAGGGCTAGCTACATAGAATTTTACCCCACCCCAACCCTCCCCGCAAGCGGGGAGGGTTAGGGTGGGGTTATTTATTATGCAACTTCAAATTAAATTGGTCTTAAGATAATTAATATTTCTAAAATGCTTGTAGAGACGTTACATGTAACGTCTCTACAATGCTTTATGTCCTCCAATTATTGAAGGCTAAAGTTAGCATCTATTTTTGATTGGTTTAGATATTTTTACTTTTGAAATCGGACATCAATAACTGTAGCATTGAAGTTGTAGTTATAACCCTCTAACTCAAACGGCATCCCAATTTTGACTTTACTATTACCCAAAACCGCACCAGTGTCAGTGAGTTGTGCTTTGCCTTCTAAAGTCAAAAGCATATCGGTACTGAAATTAGTTTTTCTGGGGTCGGGTAATTCTTTAACCGAACCATCCGGTTGAGGTACACTTACTGTTCGTGGTAACTCTTGGATTGATTTAATGTTAATTTCACCGTAGGGTTGGTTGCGGATAATAACTTTTGTTTTACCACCTTTGTTAAAACCATTGGTGTATAGCTGGTTTACGTCACGTACATTCAGACCTCGTACCACTAAGTCAACTTCGAGGGGTACGGTTTTACTATTTACTTGGGCAACTGAACCAGTACTGCCTGGGAATAAAAAGATGCCAACTAGCACTAGCACAATTACGAGGATAGCACCAGCATCAAGGAGATTAAATTTACCGAACAAGCGACCTTTAGAATCTAAAATAGCCATAAAAATGTCCTATTGAGCAAAACGGAGTAATTGTAGTGGATTTTGAGAAAGCTAAGATTTATACCTAATTTGGTATGAGTTTTATGGGGTCAGAGTTGAGTCAAGCGACAGTTTATCATTGACTCGCCTTTTTCGGTACTAGTGCCAGCTATTTGTTAGGGGTTGTTAGCGCTTAATAAGAAACCATAATTTGTTGGTATGTTAAACCCTAAAGCCAGTAGCGAGTCAAGAAGATAGAATACTTTTGGTTAAGTAAATAATTGCTTACTGAGTATCGCAGTGATGTAAATGCAACTAATAGACTTTTAAATCCGTCAGATATTCTTACGTTCTAGCAAAAACCTCGCAAGACCGGACGATTATGAATAGTAAATATTTTTCTGTGAATCACTTTTTTTCTCGACGACGCTGGCTATATCCATTAATTTCGGTCTTAGTGGCTTTATCACTTTGTGTAAGTACACCGCTTCCATCTGCTGCAGTTGATTGGTTTCCCTTACTGATTCGAGGGGTACAGGTACTTCAGCTGTCCAATATATCAGAGCGGCAAGAAGTTGAACTCGGTCGGCAAATGAACAGTGAAATTGTTGGTGGACAAGTACGACTCTACAATAATTCTCAGGTTAACCGTTACGTTCAAGAAGTTGGTCAGCGCTTGGTTACCTATAGCGATCGCCCAAATTTAAAATATACTTTTCAAGTCGTTGATGAGGACACCATCAATGCCTTCGCTACTACGGGGGGTTTTGTTTACATCCACAAAGGATTACTCAAAGCCGCAGAAAATGAAGCCGAACTTGCCAGCGTCCTCGCACACGAAATGGGGCATATTGGTGGGAAACACCTAGTTAAACAGATGCGTCAGCAAGCACTTGCTAGCGGTGCTGCAACAGCACTCGGTGTAGACCGCAGCCAAGCTGTAGCCCTTGGGGTCAATTTGGCGCTTAACCTTCCCCGCAGCCGTCAAGATGAATTTGATGCCGACAAGCGAGGATTAAAAACTTTAGGTAATGCGGGTTATGCCCAATCGGGAATGGTATCATTCATGCAAAAACTCTTAAGTGGGAAAAGTTCGGCTCCCAGCTTTTTGAGTACTCACCCCGCAACAGGCGATCGCATTAATGCTCTCAAACGCTCTATCAGCGCTCAACCAACCAACGGTAGCGCCGGATTAGACCGTAATACATATAGATCGAATATCAGCGCTTTAGTTAGGGGTTAGGAATAGTACGTAAAGAAGACAGGGAAGAAATCTTACTTCCTTGTCATCCTACTCCCTACTCCCCCTCCCCCCTTTAATATCGGCGGGATTCACAGATGTTATGGCTTGGTCTAACGGCAAAATACGGGTCAGGTTTTTGAGTACATTTACTTGATAAACCATTTTGTTAGTAATATCTAACCCAGTTAACCAACCACTTCTAGGATGATAAGCACCAGTGTCTATATTCAACCATCCTTGACCTTGAGCTAGTTTTCCTGGAGCAACTCCAGGCATTGTAAAAGTGATAGTATGACCAATAATAATTAATTTATTATCAAAATAAGGCTTTTTAATACTATGAAACTCATCGCGCACCCAGCAAAGTTGTTCAGATGTCTGTTCGCTCAAAGCCATTGAGGGGTCAACACCAGCATGAACAAGCCAAAGGTCTCCCAAATCGAGATATGTAGGTAAATTTGAGAACCACTCGACATGCTCGTTTTTGATTGTTGCTTTTTCGTAACTAGCAATCGTCGCTTGCCCACCGCTGTATAACCATGCTTGTACCATCGGCTCGGAGTTGCGCTTTTGTTGCGTAACAACATTGATTAACATTTGTTCGTGATTGCCCAGCAAGCAGGGATAGGAACTTTTCATCACAAAATCGACGACTTGAGCGCTTTGAGGCCCGCGATCAATTAAGTCTCCTAAAAAGTAAACTTCATCCTCTGACGTTGGTGCTACAGCGTCCAGCAGCGTCATTAACCCTTTGTAATGCCCATGTACGTCCCCAACAATAATTCGGCGGTGGCTTGTTGCGCTCATTAGTTTTGAATTGTAAAAAATCTAACAAATATTTTTGCTACAGTTTCAAGTGATAATTTTTACATAACAAACAATCAAGTGGAGGTGAATAATCTGCATTGTATTTAACTAGACTTTATAGAGTAAATCTAACTTAGCTTTTCCAAGCAATATCTCAACACCAAACATTATCAGTATAAATTAAATCTGTATATATAGCTGATTAAGTGTAGTTTATAATACCTTTGATTGGAGTATATATAAGATTGTTAGAGGATAATTATTTTTTCATTGGAGTTTTTGCATGTCGGAAAATTTTTCTACAGAAGTAAGTTCGCGTATTTGCCAACACATGAATGATGACCATAGCACAGCTGTAGCCCTTTATGCTCAAGCTTACGGTGGTTTGGTCGAAGCCGAAACTGCTCAGATGGTTGCAATTG
>JANNFJ010000163.1:0-2329 GCA_031379725.1 Calothrix sp. OTE_75_metabat_31 | reverse complement strand
CCTGGGGCAGTACCGACTACATCGATTAGTTCGGCTTTGATATCAATATTACCGCTCGCACCGCGACCTTGTGTGAAGGATGCTACACTTCCAGCACTGAATACAGATAAAAATTTGGTTGAAAGGCTGATATTTCCTGCGTCGTTGTTGTCAGCCGAAAGGGCAGTAATATTACTTGTTCTTGCATTATCAACAGGTGAATACTGACCAACTGCGATGGATTCGCTAGCATTGATATTGATACTACCACCCGTGCCACCAGAGAGAAAGGTTTTAGCAGCAACCGAAGCACCATCTTGAATATCTAATGCACTGGTTTTGACATTAATATCTCCACTTGCACCGGATGCGACAGTTTCGTTAACTAAGCTACTGCCGATTCTGCCACTAAGCATAGTGCCTGTTAATTTCAAGCTATCATCTGCGTAGATGTCAATATTACCCGCATTTTGAGTACCCTGGTTCTGCACCCAAACAATCGAACCTTCGCTGATATTAACTTGACGACCGTATACTTGTATTGAACCAGCATTGACACCACTAACATCGACTAATGCTTGTTTCGATAGGTCGATATTTGCATATTCCGAGTTTTGGGGATAACCAACAGTAAATCCAGAAGCAGTGGAGTTAATATTTACATAGCTTTGCTGACCCAAACTCCCTAATTCAATTCTCCCCCCAGGTGCAGTTAAAATTCCACCTGTTAGATTGAGATTCCCCCCCACTAAAGCTAGGGTTTTTCCCGGTTGTACTTGTAATCCTGTATCATAATCGTTGCGATTTAGGGGAGTACTAACTGGACGTGCAATATTTAAGTTGTGTCCGTTTCCTTCCACAGTAATCGAACCGGGTACGTTATTAAAACCCAATCCAATAGGGGCAGTGATAGTTAGTAATGGAGGTGTTTGGGAGTTTTGGGCATTAAAATCAGCGCTAAACTGAGTACCATCGGCAAATTTGATATTACTAGCTGTAGAAGCGAAAAACGAACCACCAATATTCAACCGTGCATCTTTACCGAAGATAATCCCATTCGGATTGATAAAAAATAAGTTTGCTGTTCCTGTGGCTGTAATCGTTCCATCGATTTTAGAAATATTACTACCCGTAACTCGCGTAAAAATGTTTTCTATTGTACTTAAATTATTAAAAATAGCCGTATTATTACTGGGAATATCAAAGCGCTCAAAACTGTGAAAAAGATTATTCCCAAATCGAGTACCGCCATTAATGACAGTAACATTATTAATTGGGGTAACGCTAGAATTGTTTGGCAATGTAGCATCGGGCGCGATTTGAGCTAAGGTAAGGGGTACGATAGGTAAAATCCCACTAGTAGCTAACACGCAGGATGCGACTCGACATAAGAGCAAAGATTTACAGTTGATTTGCTTTTCTAGCCAGTTCATTTTTATTTTTACCGCTACAATCCCGTAGATTTCCAGGAATGAAGGAACTTTGCAAAGGGTAGGGGGAATAAAATAATTTACCAACCCCACCCTTAACCTCTAACCTGGAGGATTCGACCAAGTAACAATAATTGTCCCTGTCGCTTCTTGATTTGGTGTCAAGGTTACATATTGGGTAAATTTACCCTTTGTAACTACGTAAAGCAACCCACCTGTATAAGACTTGATTGGAGATACTTTGAAACCCTGTGTTTCTAACTGATTTTGCAGCAAAATTGCTAACTCTTCGGGAGTTTTACCCGTAGCTGTACCCAGAACCTTTTTAACTTGGGGGGTGATTTGGGTCGTACTCCCTTTCTGATTTATCGACACCACAAATTTTTCTGGTTCGGAAAAATTCAAGTCTTCGATAAAACCGATTTCTTCATCAATCTTGACAAAGATACTATCAAATGATTGTTCCTGTGCAATCGATGGTAGCGATTCCGATATTTGCGTCGGTTGAGTTGCTACTGGTGCTGCAATAGGTTTAGTTTTGACATCCTGTTTTGGTACTGGATTTTTGGTAACTGCAACTTTTTGACGCTTGGATGAGTCGGAGGTAAGAGTTATTTTTTTGATTGATGGAACCTGATTTGGTTTGGCTGGTTTTTTCTTTGGTGTGGCAACCGAGGCTGGTATTGGGGTTACTTTAGGTATGGGATTGGGTGTTGGTGATGCTTTTGGGGTTTCGACGGTCGGAATTGGTAGTAAATCGGTAGTTTGTACTGCACCTGGTGGTAAAGAAGGTAATTGTGCAGTGAATTGTGGATTATTCGCTTCCAAGGGTTTAATTGATGTCTGGGGTTTTACAAGGGCTTTTTCTTCACTAAAGAATTCGGTAGAATGCGGTGTTAAAGCAAGTGAAGGTAATGCTG
>JANNFJ010000156.1:0-2191 GCA_031379725.1 Calothrix sp. OTE_75_metabat_31 | reverse complement strand
TTCGGCGTGTAGTGCGAGCATCTTGCTCGCGTACTATATTAAGCGAGCAAGATGTAAGCCCTGCGGGCACGCTGCGCGTTGCTTGCTTCCCCGCAGGGGTACGCACTACAAAATTATAAATGTGCCAAAACTGAATGCTCCCGAAAAAAGAGCCTGAAAGTGATTTTGCGTAAGTTTTAATATAATAATTATCGCAGAATAAATAAAAATTTTTGTTAACAATATCCCTTCATCTACTTAACAAATAGTTAACTATTCACAGTTGCGTTACCCTGAGATTAGTACAATTAACTAACCCACTGTCAGAGAGCGGTTGTGTCCCAGGTAAACAAAAGTGCGATTCACTGTATAAACCCTGAGTGTCCGCGTCCATATCCGCAACCTTGGGGTAACAAATTTTGCAATGGCTGTGGTACTAGCTTACAGCTACTAGACCGCTATATACCATTGCAACCGCTAGGTTCTGGTGGATTTGCTCAAATTTTCACCGTTTGGGATACTCTAGCACAAACTGATAAGGTGCTAAAACTACTTATCGAAGATTCTCCCAAAGCCCTCGAACTGTTTGTTCAAGAAGCTGAGATTTTGTGTCAGCTAGAACATCCGGGAGTCCCCAAGGTTGATATTTGCGGACATTTTCAGGTTGATTTATCTTATCCCAAACCTCGCCAACTCGCATGTTTGGTGATGGAAAAAATCGATGGGTTAACTTTGGAGGAAGTCCAGAAGCATTATCCTGAAGGTTGTCCCCAAGGGTTGGTGTTGAATTGGTTAATGCAAGCTGTTGATATTTTAAACCATCTCCACCAACGCAAAATAATTCAACGCGATATCAAACCCTCTAATGTCATGCTACGTTCAATGGCATTTTCCAGAGGTAAAACCAGGGGTGACCAGTTGGTATTGATTGACTTTGGGGGAGTCAAGCAAGTTAGTACGTCGATGTTGCGGTTTCCAAATCGGTCAACACGGCTATTTTCGTCAGGTTACAGTCCTCCCGAACAGCTAACAGGAATGAATATTGGCCCCGCTGCCGATTTTTATGCGCTGGGTCGGACGATGATTGAGGTACTCACAGGCAAAAATCCAGCCGATTTGGAAGACCCCCTCACAGGTGAGTTAAAATGGCGACATTTGGTCAATATCAAGCCAAAATTGGGAGAATTACTCTCGGAAATGGTGAAGCCAGATGTGCGATCGCGTCCCAATAGTGCCACAATCATTCAACGACGGTTAGCACAAATTTCCCAAGGTTCCCCCACTGTCTCGGTATTTTCCCAAATCCAGCAGAACGTTAAACAAACTTTTACTAAAGTTACCCAATCAATTACAAATGCACCTGCAAACCCATCACCGAATAGGCTTATACAGTGGGTTACAAGCAGTTTCGCACAAATCCAAAAAACCTCATTCCAAGCCACAAATACCCTCGCAAAGGCAGTTTCTAATACCTTATTATTTACAGTCCAAACATCTTTTAATGTTATTTTCGCCTGCTTGACTACCATTTGGGCAATGGTGATTACCACAATTGGTGCTACTGTTGGTGCGTTATTCGGATTACTAATATCTAAAACTGGTTTGGGAACACAATTTGCTGCATTTGTCTCCAATCGAATTACCGAAGTTATACCAAATACACAAAATATTGTCGGTTCCGAGATATTACTGTTTATTGCTGCCGGACTCGGAACCGCTTGGGGAATCACTCTAACTGGGGCATTCGTTCAAAAACGACAATATATAACAGTATCAATAACAAGCATTATTGGCTACAGCTTGGGCTGGATAGTTTTAACTGCGATGCGCTTCGCAACCATCTCCGTTCGCGTAGCGTCTCCGGAGGAGAATGGTATCGCACCACTAGGTAATAGCGAAGGATTAATTGGATTTATTTTAGTTGCAGTTTCTTTCCTTACCTTCGGGTTAGGACTTCGCAGCCATCATTTCATTCAATCAATTATCGCAGCTTTTGGCACAGCCATCACCTTCGCTTTATTAATCAACTTCGGTTTCCCCAATAATGTATTTGACCCTCAATTACAATCTCTAGCATCCACCTTACCCTTGAAAATCCTATTTTTCAGCCTCCTTGGCATCTTCCTCAGCTTTTACTTAGCAATCAGCCACTATCTGATTGTCCCCTGGTTGCGTTACTCGGCTGGAGATAGGGGGGAGAGGGGGAGAGGGG
>JANNFJ010000152.1:0-2343 GCA_031379725.1 Calothrix sp. OTE_75_metabat_31 | reverse complement strand
CCCCTCTCCCTTGTCTCCCCCTCTCCCCCAGGTAAGGATATTGCTACCTTCCTATAGTCGGAGTTCCTGCCAAGCTTGAGAGACGAAATGATACTATGAAAACAGTTTCAATATATGTCGTAAGTTAAAAGCAGTCCCAATAGTAAACTTATAAGCTCGATTAGCTAGTATTTCTGCTTTTTTGAGTTAATACTCATTTAACGACACCGATGACAATTAGAGAATGTCCCGGTTGAATTAAGTGATTATAATCATATAGCCAAACCCTTAACCCCGTCCCTTGTTTAGTTGAATAACCGCCATGCTAAAAACTTTGTTGGGCGACCCCAACGCTCGTAAACTTAAAAAATACCAACCTTACATAACTGAAGTTAACCTCCTTGAGGAAGAAATAAAATCCCTTTCGGACGAACAACTTAAGGGTAAGACAGTCGAATTTAGACAACGTTTGGCAAAGGGCGAAACACTCGATGATATTTTGCCCGAAGCATTTGCTGTTATCCGCGAAGCAGGTTCGCGTGTTTTGGGTTTGCGTCACTTTGACGTGCAGTTGTTAGGTGGTGTAATTCTGCACAGCGGGCAAATCGCCGAAATGAAAACTGGTGAGGGTAAAACCCTTGTGGCAACTTTGCCGAGTTATTTAAATGCATTGACTGGTAAAGGCGTACACGTCATTACCGTTAACGATTATCTCGCTCGTCGGGACGCGGAATGGATGGGGCAGGTACATCGATTCTTGGGTTTGAGTGTGGGTCTAATTCAGCAAAGTATGACCCCGCAAGAACGTAAAAAAAATTACGATTGCGATATTACTTACGTAACTAATAGCGAAATTGGCTTCGACTATCTGCGCGATAATATGGCAACCTCGATGTCCGATGTGGTACAGCGTCCGTTCAATTATTGCGTTATCGACGAGGTAGACTCGATTTTAGTTGATGAAGCGCGGACACCGCTGATTATTTCGGGTCAAGTCGAACGTCCTACAGAAAAATATATTAAAGCCGCTCAAATCGCTACAACGTTACAAAAAGACGAGCATTACGAAGTTGACGAAAAAGCGCGAAACGTACTACTAAGCGATGAAGGTTTTGCCGAAGCCGAACAATTGCTTGAAGTTACCGATTTGTTCGACCCAGAAGACCCTTGGGCACATTTTGTCTTCAACGCAATTAAGGCAAAAGAACTTTTTCTTAAGGACACTCACTACATTGTCCGTAATGATGAAGTTGTGATTGTTGACGAATTCACTGGACGGATTCTGTCAGGACGAAGATGGAGTGACGGTTTACACCAAGCTATCGAAGCGAAGGAATGGGTTGAAATCCAACCAGAGACACAAACTTTGGCAACGATTACGTATCAGAATATGTTCTTGTTGTACCCTAAGTTAGGTGGAATGACGGGTACGGCGAAGACAGAGGAAGTCGAATTAGAAAAAATCTACAAGCTCGAAGTTACCGTAATTCCTACCAACCGGACGCGGTTGCGGAAAGATTTGTCCGATATGGTGTTTAAAACCGAACGCGGCAAATGGGGTGCGATCGCAAAGGAATGCGCCGAGATGCACGAGTTGGGTAGACCTGTTTTAGTAGGCACAACCAGCGTGGAGAAATCGGAGTATCTGAGCAAGTTGTTGAAGGAAATGGAGATACCCCACGAGCTACTTAACGCTCGCCCTGAAAACGTTGAAAGGGAAGCAGAAATTGTTGCCCAAGCCGGAAGACGCGGGGCGGTGACAATTGCGACTAACATGGCAGGACGCGGAACCGACATTATTTTGGGTGGTAACTCAGAATATATGGCACGGTTGAAATTACGCGAGTACTTTATGCCACGTATTGTCCAACCCGATGACGAAGATAGTTTTGCGGTGCAGCGTGCTTCGGGTTTACCAGCAGCAGCGAGTGGGGGTCAAGGATTTGTACCTGGTAAAAAGGTGAAAACTTGGCGAGCTTCGCCAGAGATTTTTCCGACTCAGATTACTAAAGAAACCGAAACTTTGTTGAAGCAAGCAGTGGAGTTTTCGGTGCGGGAGTTTGGGGAACGCAGTTTATCGGAACTTGATGCAGAAGAAAAAATTGCGGTAGCGGCGGAGAAAGCTCCGACTAACGAGGCTGTAATTCAAAGTTTGCGGGATGCTTATAAGCAGATTAAGCAGGAGTATGAGAATTTTACCAGGCGCGAACACGACGAAGTTGTCGAGTTGGGTGGGTTGCACGTAATTGGCACTGAGCGTCACGAGTCGCGTCGTATCGATAACCAGTTGCGCGGACGTGCCGGACGGCAAGGTGACCCCGGAACAACGCGGTTTTTCCTCAGTTTAGAGGACAACTTGATGCG
>JANNFJ010000148.1:0-1511 GCA_031379725.1 Calothrix sp. OTE_75_metabat_31 | reverse complement strand
ATAATCATTTTTGGTTTGTGTTCCCGAGCGAGCGCTTCGACTTGCTTAAAATCAATCATTTCCCAAAACTTGCTATTTAATATTAATGTACTATTTTACTTGCTCAAATAAAAATATAGCTTAACTATTTTAGTAGTACCAACTAGAGTAAACCTTTACGGGTGTTTGGCAGTTAAAGTTTTGTAATATTTGCTGAACTTGTAACTGGACTGTATTATTTATAACTCCGATTTCTGTAATTAGTGCCCAAGGACAAAGTTGATGCACCAAAAATTCAGCTTGTCGTCGGCGCTTTTTATCTAGGTCGTCTGGCGTGTTGTTCCAGTACCTTGCCCGTATAATTTCCCAATCAATCATATTTAAGAATTGAAGGTCGTCATAAAATTCGCTATAATCCATTACTGCATGACCATCTGTAAAAGCAAAAACTAAATTGTTAGCTGATATTATTTCGGCTTCTGTTACGATGTCAATTACTGGATTTTGACCTTCTGTATATCCTTCAACATTGCCTTTATCAATTGTGTAGAGCATGGGTGAACGTGGAGCAAAATAAAAAGGAATATAATCATGTAAACATCCACCCGCAGCACAAGGAACGCCGATTAATGCTCGTCTATCTTGAATATTTCCGTGAGCAATATCTTGATAATTTACTTGCTGTTGTTTGAGCCTATTGTTTGCTATCAATCCACCTAATTGTAGGATAGACTGTAAATTCCTAATATGGGTGATATGATAAATAGGCGTGGGCATTAGGTTATTTTTATAACAGATATTATCAGCTTATTGTTTAATATTTGGTTTTGATATTCAACAGCATACCCTTCATAGTTTTCCGCGACGAAAAATTAGCTGGGGTTTTACTGCTAAATCCCAAAAACTTATCTTCTTGCTCGTACAGTCAGCGTTTGTTGCGAGTCAATATTGACGGATTGCATGTTTGGCAAAGCTTTCAGCCAAGCGCGTCACTTTCTAACCTAATAACTTCCAAGGGGGGAACGGTTCAATTCATCCTTATAAAATCGCCAATTGGGCATAAAATTATTCATCAAAGCCACGAAGCGATCGCCCGATTCGGCGCTTGCGCTATCGTACTACGAATTAATAGTACTCTCAGCTTTAATAGTACTAATGTTTGGTAATGTAAACTATGTAATCAAAGTACATACTGTCTAGTTACAGGGTTACTCGACGTTCAGCCTGGAATCCCCCAGAACCTGGGTTTCTCCAGAACGAATCAAAAGTTCCATATCTCGGTTCAACCTCCAATTAAGCTACCATGTCCGTCCTTCACGATACGCGCCTGAAAAGTATCCTCGCTGTGAAACCATTATCTGACAACGCTCGCCAGTCGCTAGTAAAATAAATTCATTAAACTCCCTTCTTTCAAAGTTGAAATTATTAATAAATAACTCCTACATTACTCAAATCAAACAAATAATTTAATTCTTTTGCTTTCAAGTCTAGATTCTGCTTGGATTCAGTACCGCTGATTTTGGAAACACTAG
>JANNFJ010000022.1:0-5832 GCA_031379725.1 Calothrix sp. OTE_75_metabat_31 | reverse complement strand
TTCCAATGCGAATTTTGCGATATTATCGTGCTTTACGGACGCAAACCCCGGACTAAAACACCAGCACAACTACTTGCAGAACTAGATTATCTGTATGAATTGGGTTGGAGACGTAGTGTCTTCATGGTGGATGATAACTTTATCGGCAACAAACGTAATGGGAAGTTGTTGCTGCACGAGTTGAAAAAATGGATGGCAGAACATCAATATCCTTTCAGTTTTGACACCGAAGCATCGATTGACTTAGCGCAAGATGCCGAAATGATGGAATTGATGGTGGAATCGGGATTCAAAGCAGTGTTTTTGGGAATTGAAACCCCCGATGAAGATAGTTTACAGCTAACCAAGAAATTTCAAAATACCCGCAGTTCCTTAGCTGAGTCGGTGGAAACCATCATCAAAGCTGGATTGCGCCCGATGGCTGGTTTCATTATAGGGTTTGACGGTGAAAAAGTGGGAGCAGGCGATCGCATTGTTCGTTTTGCCGAGTTAGCTGCAATCCCCTCAACTACCTTTGCTATGTTACAAGCGTTACCTAACACCGCACTATGGCATCGTTTAACTCGAGAAGGTCGTTTGCGTGAAAATACGGACGGAAACATCAATCAGACTACATTGATGAACTTCATCCCGACCCGTCCCCTTAAAGATATTGCTACGGAATATGTCGAGGCTTTTTGCGATTTATATGACCCAGTTAAGTACTTAGACCGGACATACCGCTGCTTCTTGATGATGGGTAATCCCAGTTGGACTTCCCCTGCTAAATTCCCGGAATTGGTAGTTTTGAAAGCCTTTGCAATTATTATCTGGCGACAAGGAATCAAACGCGAAACGAGGTGGAAATTCTGGCATCACCTATTTAGTATCCTCAAGCGTAATCCCAAATCCTTTGACCATTATCTCTCAACTTGCGCTCACATCGAACATTTCTATGAATATCGGCAAATAGTCCGCGACGAAATCGAGGCACAATTAGCCGAATACCTGGCACAAGGTGCAGAAAAGCCCTATGTAGTACCTGCAAAAGTTGAAAAAACTGAAGCGATCGCTAGTTAGGGTATAGGGTGTGGGGTGTAGGGTGTTTGCTTTTTTCTCGTCAATCTCTTCTTCCCCCTCACCCTAACTTAAGTTAAAGTTCATTGCGAAATAATAACAAAATCGAAATGGCGTGATAGGTTTTGGTAATGTTAATTCAATCTTCAAGTTCGTCAATCAAGGAGAACACAGTGGCAGCGAATTTAAACTACCAAACGGGCACAAACGCAGTTAGAGAAGATTTTAGCGAATATGTAGCCCATTTACAGTTTCATATGACACTGCAAGCTCGGAATCTAGTTCCAACGTTCAAGCACATAGGTTCAGATAGCCGTGAGGAATTGCTGCATCAAACACAAGCTAATTTTGAAAAGCAAATTTCTCGACAAATTATGTAGATATATTGAGAATCGATATAATATTTAATCAAAATTAAAATACAATGAAAGCAGATTGTGTTGAATCAACGTAAAAGTTGTTCTGGCATCTGCTTTTTTAGCATTTTTTTAATTTCAAGGCGTTTCCAGCTAGGTATCGCCGAAATCTAAAATAAAGCAATTATTAAGATATAAAAAAATGCGGTGCTAAATCACAGCGCTCCCTGATAACATAACGCTTTTGTCAATAGCCGAGATGTTACGTAGATAAAATCAACCTTTCGGATTAATCTCAAATTGGCGAAAGCCGTTAAGATGATTCCAACGCTTACTCTCTTCGTCAGTTATTTATAGCTGAATGGTGGCAGATGTGAAAATGACTTCATTAATACCTCAAAATCTTAGCGTCGTGATCCGACCAGTACAGTACCGCGACTTGGACGGCATTGAACGCTTGACCAACGAGTCATTCGCAGCCCTTACCCCGAAGGGAGCAAGTGATGGTATCAAACAAATGCAATGGCTGCGCCGCTGGTACGGATTCCTGAAATTTTTAAGCTGGTTCCCTAACCCGCTTCGATATCGTTTGTGTGCTTTCGTCCTCGAACAGGGACGGAATTTCCTTGGTATAGTTCAAGTTTCGCCATTTAACCGCACCCGTAGCACCTGGCGTGTCGAGCGTGTTTTACTCGAACGTGGAAGCGATCGCTTAGGGTTTGGTTCACAATTGTTACGGCATTGCTTCGAGTCGATTGTGGAAGCGCGAACTTGGATACTTGAAGTTAACATTAATGATAACGACGCACTAGCACTATATCGTCGGAATGGTTTTCAGCGACTTGCGGAAATTACTTATTGGGAAATATCGCCTGAACAGTTATCCGACTTAGCACAGGCAGAACCCGACCTACCGAATTTATTACCTGTAAGTAATGCCGATGCTCAATTATTGTATCAACTAGATACAGCATCGATGCCACCATTAGTACGGCAAGTGTTTGACCGTCAAACTGACGATTTTAAAACAAGTTTGTTTGAAGTGTTAACTGATGCTGTGAAACAATGGCTGACCAAAACTGAAGTGGTCAGTGGTTATGTATTTGAGCCGCAACGTAAAGCCGCAATCGGATATTTTCAAGTTACACTCGACCGTAAAGGTCAAGTTCCCCATGTGGCAAATCTAACGATACATCCGGCATACACTTGGCTGTATCCAGAGTTGATTTCGCAACTTGCTCGTATAGCTCAAGATTTTCCCGCACAAGGACTACACATAGCTTCGGCAGATTATTTACCTGAAGGTGAAGAATTTCTAGAGCGAATTGGCGCAAATCGAATCGAGCATACTTTAATTATGTCACGGTCGGTATGGCACAAAGTCCGCGAGTCAAAATTTGTCTCGTTAGAAGGAATTCAACTGCCAGAAATGCTCCAGGGACTACAACCTGCACGCAAACCCATACCTGGGGGAATGTTGTGGAGAAATCAACAAATATCTGAACGCATTGCAAAAAATAGTAACCCACAAGATTCGATTGCGTTTTCCTGTAATAACGGTAGCGTTGAAGCATCGAATCAAAATGATGCCCAAACCGATCGGGAGCAATCGTGTGGTTAATAATGAGGAAGTCGGGAGTTGGGAGTTGGAAGTAGGTCAAGAAACTCAATCCTTGATTCATACAATTTCTACTAATCCTGTCCTCACTCTCCATCCAATAACGGGCGGGGAAACCCCGCCCCTACGTATTACCTCGTATATTTCGGCTTTGGGGTTGGATGTAGGTACAAAAAGAATTGGTGTTGCAGGATGCGATCGCACTGGTTTGATTGCAACTGGCATCACTACTATAGAACGGACTCGATTTGAGCGTGATGTCGAACAAATTAAGCAATTAATCGGCGAACGGGAAGTAACTATTTTAGTAATAGGTTTACCCTACTCGATGGATGGTTCATTAGGTTTTCAGGCAAAGCAAACAAAAAAGTTTGCCAAACGAATCGCTAAAATTTTACAGTTGCCGGTCGAATATACTGACGAGCGTTTAACGTCATATCAAGCCGAACAGATGATTATTGCCGAAAATCGTTCCCCATCCCGCAATAAAGGATTGATTGACCGTAAAGCCGCCGCCATCATTTTACAGCAATGGCTTGATGAGAGGAGAAAGGGAGTCGGGGCCTAATGACTTTTAACTCAAGGTTTTTTCTAACTTAAAAACTCTTTACTCTTACTCTACTCCCCACTCCATACGTACTACTCCCCCGCCTTTTCCCTCCGCGTGATATTCTAAAGTTTGATATCCAGCTAGACTTTGATTTAATTGCAATAACTTTTCAATTAAATGGTTAAGCAGTTTTAACTGTTGCTGGTAGTAAGTAAATTTGTACACCTCCGGCTATGTCGTCACAATTTCCCGAAGAAAATGATAAAGGTCAAGCTGGTTCCATCATATTAACCGATGACCAAGGGCGATCGCTTGAATGTTATGTAGAGCATTCGCTCGCAGTGGAAGACCAAGAGTATGTTTTACTTCTTCCTGTAGACTCCCCCGTGGAAATCTTTGCTTGGCAAGGTGACGATGAGGAAGAAGAAGCAATCTTAGTCGAAGATGATGCTACAATCGACGAAATTTTTACCACAGCTCAAGCTGTACTTTCGGAGCAAAATCTAGCACTCAAAAATACTGCATATGCGCTAACAGTTGCAGGTGAATTACCACCTGTTGATGAATCCGAACTCTTCACTTTAGAAATTGAAGATGAAGATGCTGATTTAGAACCCGAACAACTGCAATTGCTAGCTACTTTCTATCAAGAGGAACAAGAATACGCGATATATACTCCACTTGATCCTTTGTTATTTTTTGCACGTATAACAGCAACAGGTCAGCCGGAATTGCTCTCACCTGAAGAGTTCCGAAAAGTTCAACCGCTTTTAGAAGAACAGTTGTTTAATGAAGTTGAATAAAATTAAGAGTTTAGAATTTCAAAGTTAGAAATAATTTTTGTAATTAGTTTGTTAGTAGTTCAAAACTTGGAGTAAATAAAGTACAATTTCATTTATTGTCGAATGATGATAGTAAAGCCTAATTTACCTTACCAAACTCCATTTAACTACAAACAAATAAAAGATTCTCAACTTTTAATTGCCCTAATCATCAAAATGAAACGTCAACAAAACTTATGGCAGCGGTTATTTTTATTCAGCCTGCTGCCTTTATTCTTGGCTATTATTGGTTCCGGTTTGGGTTTGCTGTGGTGGAATCGTACAGTCGCACCAGTTGCGACGAATGCTACTGCCAAAAATCAGATAATTGATATTGGATCGGGAACCGCAACTCAGGAAATTGGTAATAAGTTAGAGCAAGCTGGTTTAATTAAGTCAGCAATTGCTTGGGATATATGGGCAAAACGCCGAGCTTGGCAAGACCCAAAAGGTGGATTTAAAGCAGGTGTTTATGAATTATCCCCTAGCGAACCACTCGATGCGATCGCCGAAAAAATTTGGGATGGTAAAGTAGTACAAAGTCGATTTACCATTCCCGAAGGTTGGTCGCTACGGCAAATGGCAAGCTACTTTGAAAAAGAAAAACGTTGGTTTTCAGCCCAAGATTTTCTCACTGTAGCAAGTCAAGTTGACCGCAAGCAGTATCCTTGGTTACCTACGGATATTCCACTTCTTGAGGGTTTTCTCTATCCCGATACCTACCAAATTCCTAAAGGGAATGTAACAGCACAAAGTATAGTCAACCAGATGCTCAAACGCTTCGAGCAAACTGCTTTACCCGTATACCAACAAGCCCAAAATCAAACCAAATTTAGCCTCAAACAGTGGGTAACACTTGCTAGCATCGTTGAAAAAGAAGCCGTTGTTCAGCAAGAACGTCCCCGTATCGCTGGGGTATTTGTCTCCCGTTTGCAAAAAGGGATGAAATTAGAAAGCGACCCCACTGTTGAATATGCTTTCGGTATCCGGCAAACTGCGGATAAACCATTAACATTCGCTCAAGTTAGAAAAGCATCACCGTACAACACCTACGCAACTCCAGGTTTGCCCCCAACTCCAATTGCTGCACCAGGTTTGGCAAGTTTAAAAGCCGTTCTCAATCCCGAAAGCACTGAATATTTATACTTCGTAGCTAGATATGATGGTACCCACGTTTTTAGCCGCACCCTTCAAGAACACGAAGCAGCAGTTGTCAAAATTCGTAAAGAAAGGCAAAAGTAAATTTGTTAATCGTCAGTCGTTAGTTGTCATTTGTCAATGGTTAGTTGTCATTTGTCAGTCGTATTTTACAACTGAAACTATGCTAACTGACCACTGACCAATAACCACTGACCACTAACCAATAACCACTGACCACTAACCAATAACAACTGACCACTGACCAATAACAACTGACCACTGACCAATAAC
>JANNFJ010000009.1:0-3255 GCA_031379725.1 Calothrix sp. OTE_75_metabat_31 | reverse complement strand
TATACTAATTTAAAAAAAAAACTTAATATTATGTAATCAGCAACCGATATGGGATTAAAATTAACTGTAAATTTTTCACTTAGTTTTTTGTTGAGACAGCTATATCTATTTGTGCCAATAACTTTTCTAATGTCTGTGAATTGTCTAATACGACATCAGCACGGGCAATTTTCTCAGCTAAAGGCATTTGACTGTTGATTCTGGCTTGTGCTTGCTCTAAAGTTAAATTATTACGCTGCATCAATCGTTCTAACTGCTGCGATTCGGAACAGCTAACAACCCATATCTCTGTAACTACATCGGTAATTCCGGCTTCAAATAATAAAGGAATGACTAATACTAAAGTTTGGGCAGGTGACTTTGCTATTTCTTGATTAAATTTTTCTCTCACATATGGATGAATCAAACTTTCAATCCAAAGTCGCTCAATTTGGTTTTTAAAAACTATGTCACCTAATTTTTGCCGATTCAACTCACCATTTGATAGGAAAATATCCTCACCGTAACGTTGTGTGATCGCATTCAAAATCGGTGAATCAACTGCAACTGCATCCCTTGCATAAACATCAGCATCTAATATCGGTATCTCATAAGTTTCTGCCAAATATTTCGCTACTGTAGTTTTTCCTGTCGCAATACCACCTGTTAATCCAATCAACCGTTTCATATGAGTTAGGGGAGTAGGGGGTAAAGGGGGAAATACGGGGGTAGGGAATGAGGGGAGATAAACAGACAGTAGAAAATAAAAAGGTATATGCTTCTTCAAAGAATAATCTTAATCCATTTTAATGGATTTTAGCTATTAGACAGGGATTTTCAATCCCTGTCGGGCTTAAATGAAGTCGAATAATCCTGATACAACTTATTTTACTATTTGCTAGGTGCAAGATATAACATTACCATCTATATATAGACATGAAATTGAGACGCAAAATTGAGACATGAAATTGAGACGCGAAATTGAAACCTGAAATTGAGACGCGAAATTTCGCGTCTCTACATTCTTAGACTTTCTCCCCATTGAATAACAGCCTGAGTTAATCCAGGTATTGTATATTCCTCTGCTTCAACATCGACACGACCAATTAATTCTCGACAAGTTTTTGATGTTTGGGGACCAATTGAAGCGATACAAACACCTTCCAAACAATCACCGATGGAATTTCCCGCAAATACCTGTGCTGTTAACTGGCAGAAAAATTGTACTGTCTTAGAACTCGCAAAAGTAATAATATCCACCGTCCCACTTTGCAAAGCTAATTCTGCCGATGGGGGGATATTACTCGGACAGCATGACTGATATGCCTCAACTTCAATAACTTCCGCACCTTTGACTGTAAATTCCTTCACCAAAACTTCCCTTCCTCCACTTTCAACACGAGGAAACAATACTTTCTTACCTTCCAAATCTTCGGGAAAATTAGCAATCAACGAATCAGCAACAAAATCAGGAGGGATAAAATCAGCCTTCAAACAACGTTGCTCCATACATCGAGCAGTTTTTTCACCGACAACGGCTATTTTCACACCAACGAGCGATCGCACATCCT
Organism: Calothrix sp. OTE_75_metabat_31; assembly: GCA_031379725.1. GTDB lineage: Bacteria > Cyanobacteriota > Cyanobacteriia > Cyanobacteriales > Nostocaceae > JANNFJ01. The sequence continues at coordinate 1,705 of JANNFJ010000009.1, read as the reverse complement.
TTCCTTGAGCGAACAATCTTTCAAAAAAATATTCGACTGCGTTAGTCGATGTGAGAATCAACCAGTCGAAGGTCGATATTTCCCCTATAGCACTATCCAATTTTTCCCAACTCGATGGGGGACAAATTTCTAAAGCTGGCATTTCGATGACATTTGCACCGTTATCAATCAGCATTTCGGTAAACTGACTCGATTGGCTTGATGCACGTGTTACCAATACAGTTTTACCTTTTAAGGCTGCTTGGGTAATCGAGCTAGGTGGAGAGATGATATTGCTTGCCATTGTTTTGGAGGAGGATTTTGCTATTGATTCATCATCTATATCTATATATATATTCTCAGGTTGAAGATACTTTTGCAGACCCACAACTTCACCAATTGTAATTACTGCTGGTGAAAGTGAAACATTCGCTGTTACTTCCAGTATGGTTTCGAGCGTACCCGTCCAAATTTGCTGTTGCGGTGTCCCGCAGTAACGAACGATAGCAATTGGAGTAGAACGCGATCGCCCTTGTCGAATCAATCTATATATAATGTCAGCTAAATTTTTCGCTCCCATCAAAATAACGAGGGTATCTATCGCTGCTAATGCGGACCAATCCAATGCATCAACTTCGTGTCCTGTCATCACTGCAAAACATCGACTCAACACCGGGTCAGTTAATGGGATTCCCGCAAATAGTGGTGCAGAAGTAGCCGAAGATATTCCCGGTACAACTTCAAAATCACAGGACTTTGCTTTTAATGCTTCAATTTCTGAGGTGCAACGTCCAAAAATAAATGGGTCGCCCGATTTGAGTCTTACTACTTGTTTACCTTGTTGGCAATATTCTATAAGCTTGCTATTTATTTCGGTTTGCGGGGTACTTGGTTGACCTCCACGCTTGCCGACATCGAGTTTCAAACAATCCGACGGCACTATATCCAATAACTGACTATCTACAAGTGCATCGTAAATTAATACCTGACTTGTCTCTAAAAGCTTGTAAGCTTTGAGCGTCAGATACATTACATCCCCAGGTCCGGCACCAACTAGGTAAACTTTGCCCTTTGTCATTCGGTATTGGTTATTCGTCATTCGTTATTCATTTTATCCATTAACAGAATATTTTTTTAATTTGCCAGACCTAAAAACATGTGTGGAATTATCCGCAAAAAACACAGAGAATTTTTCAAAACTAGTATTTTTACTAATTCATTCTCAAAAAGACGTGTTGCAGATAACTTTGACTACTGAAAATTTGTAATTCAACTACAGCATTCTTTACTTTCCTTTACAAAACGGGACTTTTTTGTAAATTTATATGAACCCACTGCAATAATTTCTCAATTATTAAACGAGTTTACTTGCTTCCAGGCTTGACCAAATCTTATACTTTTGATATCCTCTAAAGTGATTGTATGGTGGGCACACTTTAACTTTTTTGGCGCTTCGATTATTTTGGGTATCCCATCGAGACTTGGTATCCTACTGATTATCTAAATTATCTTTGAGACTTTGTAACAACTTAGTAATTTTCTGTGCTTGTTGTGGCTGACGTTGCGCGGTTAGTAAATCGCGTGCTTTTTCCAAATTAGTTACAGCCTCGGTTTTATTTCCTTGGAGCATCAAAGCATTACTCAAACGTAGATAAGCATCAGCCTTCTTGGGTGCGCGAGCGATCGCGTCTTGGAATTGTGTTTTTGCTTCTTCGACTTGTTGCTG
>JANNFJ010001401.1:0-4012 GCA_031379725.1 Calothrix sp. OTE_75_metabat_31 | reverse complement strand
ATTATTGTTATTTTTTAATCCAATTTCACCTTCGGTTGTTGGAACTAAAGAACTAGCATTTGCTGCTGGTGCAAAAGTTAAAATACCGAAACCGAGAGTTGCTGCTGCGAGAATTTTAGCGGAAAGATTAGCTTTTTTCATGGTTGTTTTGTTTGCTAGTTACGTGTTTTTTCAGGTTCACCGCAGAATCGTTGTCTGCGTGTTTTCCCCGTCTCATGTACACATACTATTTCCGTCTCGGTGCAAACGTCATCCCTTCTTTTCAAGGTTTAATGCAACTTTATTCTGGTGACAATTTGGGGAAAATTACTAGATAAATATGTTCATTCTGATAGCAGTATGTCAGCTAATAAAGTGATAATAAAGACATAATAAATCTGGCTTTTACTGGTAAAAGTCAAAAGTTTGTATTAAGTTTGTAAAATTTTTAAATTTAAAATTCAAGTATTATAAAAAACTTGCTGGCACTATGCCGAAAGTCAGTACCTTTATTAGCAATATAAATGCAGACAATCTATTATTAGATTGGGTTTGTGACAGTTTTTCGGCACAAAAAAAGTTCGCATACTTACTTGCATACGAACCAGTAATTTTATCCATCCGGACGTTTTACAGGAATTTTACAGTAAATATATTTAAACTTAAAAATTCCGTTTAGCTTCGTTAGCGACTGCTTCTACTTCGTCATTGACGAGGTTTTCTAGTATCGATTTAGCTTCCGGACTACCCAAATGGTTCAAGGCTAAAACGACTCGGTGACGGATTTGCCAATCGGGGCTAGTTGCATAAGGTGCGAGAAGGGGGACTGCTTCCAAATTTCCTAACTCACCCAGGGAACTAATTGCGGCAATTTGAACTAGCTCATTGTCTGACGAAAGTGCTTCTTTAAGTAAGTCAAACCCCCGTGGTTCTCCTAAAACACCTAATGTGGCAATAACGCTAAGTTGGACAATCCACTCTTTGCTGGTTCGATAGAGGTTTAGCAAATCGTCAAACGCTGTCACTAGTTTTAATGCACCCAAACAGTCTGCTGCAGCCGCTTGTACATCCGGTTCAGGGTCACCCAGTAACTCACGCAGGGTATTGAGCGATCGCTCGATATCTTGCTCACCCAATGTATCCATTTGGCTGGCTGCACTGTAGCGGACGCGGGAATTAGGGTCTTTGATGGCGGTTTGAATCAACTCATATCCAATCGCTGGTTCCAAATCCCGGATATTATTGACCGCACGTAAGCGATCGCCTAAATCCTCAGAACTGAGCATCTGTTTTACTGACTCAGGAGTAATACTCATTATTTCATCTCTGTTTTAAGCATTTTGGCTTAATTGTAAGGAAATTTTGACACCGACTGGATGTAGCGAAATAGATTGTTACTGTTAATGGGAAGTAAGGAGTAGGGGCGTAAGGACTTGCGCCCGTTATTGAGTAGGAGATAGAGACAATTTTTGGAATGTTCAGCGATAGCAAAATTAAATAGTGACATTTAGTTACGCTGACTTACTTATTAAACGAATTGGATTAATCTTGAATAAGGTGGTTGTGAGAGTAATTTAAGATACTAAATTAAAAATATACAAAATTTACCAGTATTTAAAATAACCCTTCCGCCTGAAGCGCGATATGCCTCCGGCACACTAATGCAACCGCACTTAGCGTCTACTATCTTTTACCTTTATCCTTATGCAAACTTCAACAAGAAAATTTCCCAAAGCACCCCAACCACCAACCTTCCCATCGTTTGCCGAAGAACGACTGCATCGCAAACAACGTCTTGCGGCAGCACTGCGGTTATTCTCTCGGTACGGCTTTGACGAAGGTGTGGCGGGGCATATTACAGCCCGCGACCCCGAATACCAAGATAGCTTTTGGGTTAACCCATTCGGAATGCATTTTCGTATGATTCGGGTCAGCGACCTCATCCGCGTTAACCATTGGGGTGAAGTTGTCGAAGGCAACCATCCAGTTAATGAAGCTGCTTTTACGATTCATTCACAGGTTCACGTACAACGTCCTGATATAATTGCTGCTGCTCATACTCATTCGATTTATGGTAAAAGCTGGTCAAGCCTCGGTCGCTTACTCGACCCCCTCAGTCAAGATGCTTGTGCTTTTTACCAAGACCACAGTCTATTTGATGACTATACGGGCGTAGTTGTGCAACTCGAAGAAGGTAAACGTATTGCCCAAACATTAGGCAATAATAAAGCCGCAATTCTCAGGAACCACGGTTTAATTACAGTTGGTAGCACAGTCGATGAGGCTGCATGGTGGTTTATTTCGATGGAACGTACCTGTCAAGCCCAGTTATTAGCACAAGCTGCTGGCAGTCCCAAGTTGATTAACCATGATTCGGCAACGTTGGCACGTAACCAAGTTGGTTCTCACTATATGGGTTGGTTTAGTTTTCAACCACATTATGAGATGATTGCTCGACAACAACCTGAATTATTTGAATAATATGTCAATTGTCAGTTGTTAGTTGTTAGTTGTCATAGTTTTAGCTATGTTTACGAGTTACTAACTTAGATACAAAATTTTACAGTCTGGATTTTTTCAGCAACTGTTAACCTGCTGCAAACTCCTAATTTTTAACCTCTACTTTGTGCAGTAATTTTTGGTTTTTGCGCTTGAGGGAAGTCACCCCGATAGCACCAAGTGCTACTATACCTATTCCTGCGGATGGTTCGGGAACTGAGGTAGCTGAGTATTTGACTTTTGATAGCGCAGATAAAGCAATTAATTTATGTACGCGGGTTGAAGGGTGAACACCATCAAAAAATGCAAAGTCATCTGGATTATTGCATAAAGTCGCAATACCTGCGGCGATGGCATTAAAATCTCCAACTAAACAAGAGTTGGTAGCATCTTTAAAACCATATTGTCCGGGATTAGCTTTAATTTCCCTTACTAACGAATTAACATCAACAGGAATAATATTTAGACCGGGTTGCGCGAAACCTGCTAGGGTCGCACTTAATGCCGAATTATGAAGCGCAGATAAAGTACTAAGTCCGGCTGAAGTCGCTGGGTCTGTACTTGTACTGGGTAACTGTCCTAAATCTGGCAAGTTGAATACTAGAATATTTTTCGCACCAATATCAGTTAGCGATTTGACCGCATTTGTCAAATTAGCAATGGGTACTGTCGGGTCTATATTATTGCCAAATAAATAGTCATTTCCACCACCCCAGACCGTATAAAGTGCATCCGGGTCAGCTTTTTGATTAGTCCTCTTTAAAGGTTCGGTAAATAAATCTACTTGCGTTAATATTCCTGTCGGTAAATCGGGTGCGATCGCATTATTCTTACCAGTAGTCGAACCACCAAAAGCAAAGTTAATACCATCGTTAGCAGGTTGGTTGCCTAAAGCTGTTACGGGTGTAGGAGATAATCCCAACTCGTTGCCAAAATATTCTGCCCAGACTGGACCATTGGAAAAACGTCCATCAAAATATGGGGGACTCGGAGGAAGAACTTTAGTTGGGTCACCGAGTGCTTTAGTTGCGTTAAATGCATTACCAGGGTCGGAGAGACTATCGCCAAATACAAAAAGCTTACTAAAACTAGCAGCTGAGGCTTTGAGTGGTAGCGATATCGAAACAAGTACAAACCCTACTGCTACAAGTTGTTTTTTCATGCAAAAATATTATCCTTACTTTTGAAGTCTGGACTGTTATGAAAATCTAGTAAAATTGCTCTCGTCAAATTTCTTTATAATATTCGCATAATTACCGTATATAGTAATCGATTTCATCAACTCTTTAAGTAACAGTACGCAGAAAAGGAAAAACTAGTAGTCCATGTCATTAATTCTGAGGGATGTAGAGATGCGATATATCGCGTCTATTCCAAGGTTTTCAACATCTATCCAACTCCCCAAAACTAATGACACGAACCACTAGTGGTCTGTGTCATAAGTTCTGAGAGGTTAAAAAAATATTTTGTAGTGCGAGCTTTTTGGTCGCGTAGTTTATTAATAGGTCTAGATTGGCGCCCTACAAGTATACCC
>JANNFJ010001301.1:0-2553 GCA_031379725.1 Calothrix sp. OTE_75_metabat_31 | reverse complement strand
CTAGTTTCAAAGCGTCAAGTCCGTGTTCTTCATCTTGTATTTCATACAGAATTTTCTCGGTCAAAAATTTTACTTTAAGCTCTTTGATGTCAACCTTAAATACTTTGGCAATTATTGGAATCATTTCCTTTGTAGGATGTCTTTGATTAGTTTCAATCTTGCTTAGAGTTGATTGGTCAATGTCTAAAGCAGCCGCCAATTTCCGTAAGGGCATATTATTGTCCTCTCGTAATTTTCGGATATATGAACCGAATGTTTCTTGATTCATTTTGAAAATATTTTCTTGACAATTTTGTCAAAAATAGGAAGTGTTTTGAATTTATGCAAAAAACTGTCCCTAAAATTTATCCACAATTCTTTAAGGGTGTGAAAAAATGGATAAGCTAATTGAGTATTGCTGAAGTGAAAGTATGTCGCCGATAGGGTTGCAGGCAACGTCAGTTTGTCTAAAAACCTTCGTTGTAATTCAAATATAAATCAATTGGACGCTATTCCTTGCAGGGTAAAAAAATATTTTATTAAGTCGTTGTGAAAAAAATGAATGGCACATTTTGAGGATTATGGCCTTTACCAAAGCTTTTTTTCTTAAAAATAAAAAGGCAAGTTCCTTCAGGAACTTTTTGAATACATTTTTATCAATAATGTTCATCAATCTTCTAAGATTATAGGCGATGAACATAAATCCCACATCAGCACTGGCCCTTTTCATTCCTTTTTTAGTGATCACATAATAATATCCCCACTGCCTTTTTATTGTTCCATAAGGATGCTCCACGATGGATTGCCGCTTTTTGTATATTGCCGGGTTAGCTTCAATGTTAAGTCTGTTTTGTTCTACATAGGTGGCAAATTCACTTCTTACTATTAGCCTTCCTTGTATACTTACAGTACAAAGCGTCCTTGCCGGACAGCCCTGACAGGCATTGGTTTTGTAGTGCTTTGCGGCATAGTAGTGTTTGTTTTTACTCTTCTGATAATAATTTCCGTTAGTAGTCAGGATATGATCTTGCGGACAAGTATAGGTATCATTGATTTCATCATATTTAAAGTGGCTCATGTTATAGTTCGCATCAGGAGCAACCGATGCTATGGCCGGTATGGCAACCATTATTTCTATACCAGCCGTTACGGCATTTTTTATTTCACTTCCTGTATGGTAGCCTTTATCATAGAGGGCTGTAAAGTTTTGGGTTCCTAAAATGATTTGGGCTCTGCGCAGCATTCCACTTAAAGCCCTGGTATCATTTTCATTGGTTACTTTATAATCAATCGGTAAATAATGTTTGGCATCCACCACAGTTTGTACACTATAGGCTACTTCGCTTATATTATTGCGGGTCATCAATTGCCTGCTCTCAGGATCCGATGTTGATATTTGTGGTTCGCCGGTTTGTTCCAGTTGCCGGTTCATGTTTTCATAATCATTTTTTCTATTGGTATGCTTTTTTATTTCTTCCTCAATTATCTTTTTGTTGTCCTCATCAGCCTCTGCCAATGCTTTATTGTATTCATCCAGTTTAGCATCTATGTATGCTAAGTGCCGTTCTATTTTACCTTCATTAAAATTATTTTTCTTGGAATTCTGTGCCCTGAGTTTTGTACTGTCTCCTGCTACCAGGGCGCCACCTATCAAATCAAAATGTTTAGCAATGCTGACCGTATGGCGAAAGACCTTTCTTATTGCTTTTTCATTGTCTTTTCTGAAATTGGAGATGGTGTTGTGGTCAGGAGCAAGCTCTTTCATTAACCATAACAGCTCAATGTTTCGCTTGCATTCCTTTTCTAACTGGCGGCTGGAGCGGATATGATTAAGGTAACCATACACAAAGAGTTTTAATAAATCTTTGGGATGATATGCAGGGCGTCCTTCTTTGGTGTTTTTGATAATGAATTTAAAATCTGCAAGACTGATGCTTTCAACAAAAAGGTCAATCATGCGTACTTCATTATCAGGGCTGATTATCTGATCCAGCGACTCGGTAAAAAGGATGCTTTGGGTTCTGTTTTTTCCTTGTATAAATTGCATTCAACAAGTTACATTGCAACAGAAGAAATAGAAAATAAAATTATGAACAAGAGTGGATAGTTTTTAGACAGTCTGACGTTAGGGCTTTGTGCTGGGCTGGAATTCTGTGTTCCGTCAGCCGACAACTGAAGCCAATTGAAAAACTGAGTTGAAGTTATATTCTTTTGTTGATATTTATTCGGTCAGCCGGATATGGGCTGATAGCGATAAACAGATGAGGATTTATTCGTCTGCCAGCATAGCAGAAAGCCCCTTGTTATCGGCTGCTCTTCTCTTCTGCCAGTAATTTTATTTTTCGGTATTCTGTCACTACCAAAATTGTAAGAATGGCAAACAATACTAATGATGCACCAACTGTTCCAAAGTTCAAGCCCCCTTTTATTATTGGTTTTGTCAGTAAGTCACCAAAGGTTGCGCCGAAGGGTCGTGTCAAAACAAAAGCTGCCCAAAATAAAACTATATGAGATAGTTTGGTAAAGTAGTACGCCAAAGTAATCAACAATAATAACGAACCAATAAGAACAGCA
>JANNFJ010001274.1:0-3615 GCA_031379725.1 Calothrix sp. OTE_75_metabat_31 | reverse complement strand
TTTATTTCGTTGATATGTACAAACTCTATATCCGACCATCCCCAAGCTGCTCGCAGAGCTAACCGCCCAATTCTGCCAAATCCATTGATACCAACTTTTACAGCCATCGCTTCTCCTAATAGTTAATGATTGGTTAATAGTGAGTTAAAAGAATATTTGATAAATTGCGCTTTTGCCTTGTTTGGTTGCAACACAAGAACAATTACTTAGTATACAAACAAATCAACTTTTTTTGATTAATCAATTGTCATTATTTCAAAAAAAATTGATAAATTTTGTGTAGCTGTATATATGTGAATATGAATGCTAAAAAGAGACGCGATATATCGCGTCTCTACATCCCGCAAAATTAATGACACAGAGCAGTAGTATTCGGCTCAATCCATCAATTTTTTTTGATAAGTTTTATGTTTTTTGATAATTTATGGTTATACATCAACTTTTATTGAAATAATATGTGTATATTTTTGATACTACCGGATGGAGTGAAGTCAATGAGTGCTGTGGTGAAAAATTTGGCTGTAGTTGCAGGAATGTTGGCGTTGGCAAGTTGTACGAGTACGCCTGACCAGTCTGCTCAAACTCAATCGCCACCAAATGCAACCCAAGTCAGTAACTCGCAAACCATTTCTACAATCAAGGTAGATGGTTCGAGTACAGTGTATCCAATCACAGATGCAATCGCTAAACAATATCAAGCGACTAACAATCAGATACAGGTTGCAGTCAGTGTTTCTGGTACTAGTGGTGGGTTTAAGAAATTTTGCGCTGGAGAGACAGACATCAGCAATGCTTCTCGACCAATTACCACTGAAGAAATGGAAGCTTGCAAAAAAAACGGCGTTGCTTATGTTGAAATTCCCGTAGCATTTGATGCTTTGACTGTAGTTGTCCATCCTCAAAATAATTGGGCAAAAGATATTACCGTTGATGAATTGAAGAAGATGTGGGAACCTGGCGCTGAAGGTAAAATTACTAAATGGAATCAAGTCCGTGCATCTTGGCCCGACCGACCGCTAAAGTTATTTGGTGCTGGTAAAGACTCTGGTACATTTGACTACTTTACAGAAGCTACGGTAGGAAAAGCTAGATCCAGCCGGAATGATTACATTGGTAGCGAAAATGATGAAGTTATTGCCGATGGCGTAAGCAAAGACCCTGGTGCTTTAGGTTACTTTGGTTACGCATACTATCAAGAGCATAAAGATAAGTTAAAAGTCTTAGGGGTAAATAATGGCAAAGGAACTGTACTACCGTCAACGGCAACTGTAGAAAAAGCCCAGTATCAGCCTTTGTCCAGACCATTATTTATTTATGTTAATTTTCAGAAGGCGCAAAACAAAGAACAGGTACACCAATTTGTCAACTTCTACTTACAACAAGCACCAAAGGTAGTAAGTTCTGTAGGCTATGTACCTTTACCTGACGAAGCTTATCGTATTGGTTACGTTCATCTAAATACTGGCAAGGTAGGAACAGTCTATGCTGGAAAACCCCAACTTGACATAACAATTGGAGAGGTATTACGCAAACAGAAGCAATTTTAGGTTTATCCGGCCGCCCTTTTATTAATCTAATGAATACGTGGGTATTGATCTAGCTAAATTGTCCCTTGGAAGTGTGCCATATCACGGTCAAATATGGCACACTTTACGAGTAAATATATAAACTTTATTAGATTGTGTATTCGAGTAATTAGTGATGACAACATTTAATCATAAGCCAAGAATTTTATTTTTGTATGGCTCTTTACGCGAGCGTTCCTACAGCCGTCTTTTAGCAGAAGAAGCTGCACGGATTATTGAAGGATATGGTGCGGAAGTTCGGTTTTTTGACCCACGGGAATTACCGATTCATAGAAGTGTCCCCGATACCCATCCCAAAGTACAGGAATTACTCGAATTAAGCCAGTGGTCAGAAGGTCAAGTCTGGTCATCACCTGAGTTACATGGTAATGTTTCGGGAATTATGAAGAATCAAATCGATTGGATTCCCCTTAATATTGGTTCAATTCGACCAACTCAGGGCAGAACTTTAGCTGTCATGCAAGTGAGCGGTGGTTCGCAATCTTTCAATGCAGTAAATTCATTGCGGCTTTTGGGACGCTGGATGCGGATGTTTACGATTCCCAACCAGTCATCAGTTCCTAAAGCATACGAACAATTTCACGATGATGGCACGATGAAAAATTCGCCCAATCGTGACCGAGTTGTTGATGTGATGGAAGAACTCTATAAATTTACAATACTTTTACGCGACAAAGTTGATTATCTTACCGACCGTTATAGCGAACGTAAAGAAAAAGCTGCCAAGGAGGCAATTATAGTGCCAAATGAGATGGAAATAAAATCGACATCAAGCACATAGCTATTATTTATGCGCTTTTATGGTGAAAAATAGCGTCTCTCAAACCAGAATGCAACATTTACAAGACCAATCAATACTGGTACTTCTACCAACGGGCCAACAACCACTGCAAACGCTGCACTCGAATTAATTCCAAATACAGCAATTGCAACTGCGATCGCCAGTTCAAAATTATTCCCAGCTGAGGTAAAGACTACGCTTGCGGCTCTAGAGTAATCCGCTTTCAGGAGTTATGCCATGTAAAAACTAAGAGTAATCCAAGAAATGAGTGATCCCGTAGGATAGGCGTCTCGCCTGTCCGAAACATATCTAGACAGGCGAGACACCTATCCTACGATATTGACTTTGGATATTTTTTTAATTGGAATACTCTAAAACACTTTTAGCAATCTCGGCAATACTCACATTGACCACAAACAGCCTACCAATTCAAAAAACTTATCAAAAATGTATCTCTACCATTTCAAAAAAAATTGATTTATTATTCCCAAAATATGTCAAGTAAAATAAAGATATTTTAATAAAAGTTGATTGATTCTTAAAGGTCGTCACAGCAACGAGCAGGTAATATGGGGCTAAAACGCCGGAACTCTGCTAAGTACTGCTCAAGGACGACAAATTGAGGTAAATCGAGGCTGTAGTAAATCCAGCGTCCTTCCTGACGAGAACGTACTAAGCCTGCTCCTTTTAAGGTTTTGAGGTGAAAAGACAGTTTTGACTGACTTACTCCCAAAGTATCGCACAAGTCACACACACACAGTTCGCGCTGTCGCAACAGTTCCAGTACGTTAACCCGTAGTGGATCGGAAAGGGCATGAAAACCTACAACAATTAAATTTGAAATGGTGGGAGGAGTTTGCATCAATTTTATTGATAAATTTGTAGCGACAGATGTGTTTATTATGACCGAACTGACAAATTAGCGTATGCGATACCAAAGAAAGCGGGTTCCACGCAGTGGTACGAAGATGCTAGACATGCGGGCATCGCGCTTGGAAATAAATATCAGATATTAATTGCCTGAAATATCAAGCGTAAGGTACAGTATTGCTTTATACCAATTCTATGTAAAGCTGCATAGAATTTTACCCCACCCCTTAATCCCCTCCCCGCTTGCGGTGAGGGGAAAATCCGGTACCCTCCCCGCTTGCGGGGAGGGTACCCTACGGGAAGCGCTACGCTCTATAGGGTGGGGTTCAATATTTATGCAACTTCATATTAAATTGGTATAAGTAAATCGTCTATTTT
>JANNFJ010001264.1:0-4200 GCA_031379725.1 Calothrix sp. OTE_75_metabat_31 | reverse complement strand
GAAAGCACGAAACCCTTCTGCGTAGTCTACCCAGACGCTCCAATAGTCGAGGGGGACAAAATTCAAAATTTCGCGTTCGCGCTGGCAAATTAGATGTAGGGTGGCACTCTGGACACGTCCAACGCTCTTAGCTCCATTATTCAAAGCCCAAACTAACGGGCTGCCCTTATAGCCTACCAATTTATCGAGACAATCTCGACATAATCCGGCCCCGATTAAGTTTGCGTCGAGTTGCCGGGGGTTTGCGATCGCATTCCTTACCGCAGATTCGGTAATTTCTGTGTAAACTACCCGTAATGGTTGCTTCAATCCTAAAGCTTCTTTGAGATGCCAAGCAATGGTTTCCCCTTCTCGGTCGGGGTCGGTTGCTAGGACAACTTCATTAACTTGTTTAACTGCGTTTTTTAGCTGTTGAATCGTTTCCTTTGCCCGTTGGTCGCGAGGTATATAGCGACATTCTACACTGTTACCCTCCATCGTAAAGCCGAGGGAATCCTCACCTTCGTTGCTGAGTTCTCGAATATGACCGCAGCTAGCACGAACAATCCAGTCATTGCCCAGGATTTGACTGAGCTTTTTGACTTTACCGGGGGATTCGACGACTAAAAGGCGTTTTGGCATGACACCTGACCTGGGGATGCAATTTGATAGTACCTCGATTTTATATAGTACACCTGTTTGGAACAAATGCGGTATTATTCCGTAGGATAGGCATCCTGCCTGTCCTAATATTAACCTTGCTGTTAGCGCAGTTTGGTGTTAGCCAGGAGGTATTATTTTATATCACGCAGAGACGCAGAGGCGCAGAGAGTAATTTTACTATTTTCTCAATCAAATATCCCCAACTTTTAGACGTTGAGCAAGTAGACAATCCTCAAAGCTAAACGCTTTACTAGTCTAGAAAGCTGAATATTGCCATTTCGATTGTAGCTTCGAGTGAGCATTCAAGTTCAGCGGACTTTTTTAAGAGTGCAGTTTTTATATAATCGGGTAAATTGTTGATAAGCGGAGCGATCGCTTCTGGAGAAAGGTGCTGGGTGGTGAGAGTTTGAGTCATAATTGTCTGGGGATTTTGACGTTATGGGGGGAAGGGTTTCGCTCTTCATATAATAGTCTGGCACATGGGCTTTATGTCGGCAGCCATTTTGAAAGCAACAACGATTAGGAACGCGATCGCATAATCCCAAGTTTTACCAAAATGGCGTGAATCGAACTTAATCATCATGAAATTGACAAACTTGCGGAGAAGATTGTATGATACATATAATACAAAAATATTAATTTTAGATACGTATTTTAACTAAAAAATAGATCACAAAAGTAATTACCCATGTCTGAAGATTATCATCCTAATTCTGCTGTCAATGCTGCTGCTACAACCAACATTTACCACTCCCATTTACAAGATTTACCTTTAAACACGGCTCGTAGGCTATATAAAGGTGGAATTAGACCTGGTGAACCTCCAAGAACCAGGGTGCAAGCCCAAGCAATGTTAGAGAAGATTCCCCCATCTCAACGCGCAGGTATTGACGGCGAATCTGGAGCTAATAATGCCGGACAGTATCTATCTGATAAACATGCTAGTCATATCAAACCCCATAGCAAAGGAGGGTCTAATAACCCAGACAATATTAAATGGGAGAGTGGTAAAGACAACATCACTCGTGGCAATCAAACCATGAATTGGCAGGAACAAATGAGACTGAATGCCAGATGGCAGTTTGACAACCTGGCAGGTGCTGTCAAAGCAGGTTTTCAAGCTGCACCTTTGGGCGCTGCCGTAGGTGCAATGACAGCAGCACCTTTTTCGTTTCTAACTAATGCACTGCGCGTAGTCCGAGGAGAAATCTCTGCGGCTGAAGCAACTACACAAACATTAAAAGATACCGTCATGGGTAGTGCAGTTGGGGGTGCAACAGCGTTTGCAACTACAACAGTAGCAGCTGCTTGTCCACCAATAGCGATCGCGTTAACTACAATAGCACCAGTTTTAGCCATTGTTGGTACTGCGGGTATGGCTTACGAGTTTTTCAAAATCCTCGATGACCATAAAGAAACCGTGAAAACCTATTACAAATCTTTAACCCAGCAAGAACTAGAGCATTTACAAGCAATTGAAAATGAACTGATTTATGAACACCAGAAAAATCTGGAGTTTTTGACTGAAGCAGAAACAATTAGTCAAGTAATTACAAATCGTCCAATTGCACCGGGAGTGGAAGGGGCTATGCAACGGTTACGTGAATCAGTTGCTATTGCTCAATCTTTAGGACTTACATCAGCAGATAGTAAGGTGCTAGCAAATTCTCAACTTACTTATCTTCCTCCTCATTCCTAGTAATTATTTAAAAATTATATGATTTTCATACTGCCTTTAGTTGCTGCTTTAGGTGCAGCAGTTGGTGCTGTTGTAGGTGCTTTTACTACTCATGCTGTTGGCGAGAAGGACAGACAAGCAGCTAAACATCATAGACAAGTTGCTAATGAATTAACAGGTAAATACGCGAATTTAGAGAAGAATTATTCTGAATTCGCTAATGAAAGTAAAAGGCAAATTAATGATTTAACTCGTCAAAATGTATTAAACGAAGTAGAAAAAGACTGTTTGCGTTTAGCAGTGCGATTACAACAAAATCTTATTTCCTTGATGTGGGAGATTGATAGAAGACCCACAGCGGATGCTTTAAATACATTCCAAGCCGCAGTGGAACAAACTAACCAAGTTCTCTCTCAATTAGAAGAAGAGTTAATTATTGTTCCTAATGACTATTCTGCACGTCTTTTAACAGCAATAAAAACAAGTAAACCAGTAAAAGCAATTAAACCAGTAAGTAGTGTAAAACCCGACGATGTTGCTAGGAAAACTATTCTCAGTGTTGATTTAGGTCGAACTTCTACCAAAACTACCGTCAGCCACGAACCGAACAGTGTAGTCTTCATACCTAGCAATATAAAGCAAATCACATGCGAAGGACTTCGTAATGGTATATTTAAAGTCAGAGCGACTGACCCCTTAATGAATTTGTGGATGGAACATCAAGGTAGTGGCTATGCTATTGGTCAATTAGCAGGTCAATTGGGTGCAAATCTCGGTATTGGGCAATCTAAGTTAGTAGATGCATTAGCAAAAGTATTGTCATGTGCTGGTTACTTCAAACTCAAAGATGATATTTCGGTTGTCATCAGTTTGCCGTACCATTCCCAAGAACAATTCGAGTGCGAAAAAAGCCAATTAATTAGTCAAGTTAGCGGTCCCCACGTAATGAATTTCCGTGGTGAGGCTGTAGCACTTGATGTAAACAAGGTATGGGTAATGCCCGAAGGTTATGGCAGCTTGTTATGGTGCGAAGCGCAACCGAAAAAGGGATCAAACAGCCCTAATTTTACAAAACTTTGCGTGGCTGTTGTCGATATTGGGCATCAAAACATTGATATGCTCATGGTGGATAATTTCCAGTTTGTTAAACATGCTTCTAAGAGTAGTGAAGGATCTGGGATGAACAAGTTTTATGAGTTGATTGCAGCGGAAATTGAAGGTTCTGATGCCCAGTCTTTATCCTTGATTGCAGCAGTCAATCGTCCTAAGAGCGATCGCTTTTACCGTCCTCGCAGTGTAAGCAAACCCACCAACCTCGATGATTTTCTTCCTAACCTAATCGAGATGTTCTCGCGGGAAATTTGCAACCGGATTCTAGCTTGGTTGCCCGAACGTGTTACCGACGTAATTCTCACTGGTGGTGGTGGCGAATTTTTTTGGGATGATATGCAGCGCCTACTCAAAGAAGCTAAAATTAGCGCACATTTAGCCGCCCCATCTCGTCAAGCTAATGCTTTAGGACAATATATTTACGGAGAGGCACAATTATCCAATCGCTTAAAATAAAGGATTTAAATTACTTTCAATTTATACGAGTTTACGTCCAAGCGTAATAGGGTGTCCGCCGAGATAACCACAAAATGGGACACATTGTAAATAAATGTTGCGGTTGGTAGTTTAATAATTTACTAACTGTATAAACCACGAATAGGATAATAGTATGTAGCAAAAATCATGTTTTCCCTCAGTCCTCTTCTAGAGGACTTTTGCTATTAGCATGGGGTTTACAACCCTATGCGGGCTATAAAACAATCGAAAAATCTATAAGTATTTAGTTGTTTTTGGAACATTAAATATCGTTGGTGCAAGATGTCAGTATA
>JANNFJ010001230.1:0-11061 GCA_031379725.1 Calothrix sp. OTE_75_metabat_31 | reverse complement strand
AAAAATGGTATGGTTACTTGCGCCATGCTGTACTAGTGGTTTATGTCATTAATAAATAATATAGAGACACAAGATAGTGCGTCTCTACAAAATTTGTATTGCATTATAATTGGCGCGAAATGGTACAACCTACGTCTGTAATAGCATTCCGCTAACAACACATCCAGAATTAGCTCAAGCGATATGTATAATTTACTACCAAATACGATTCCCATTTTCATCAACTCGTGCTAATCGAATCATATCCGAAATTTCTTCGGCATCCTTAACGTGGTGAAGTGCTTTCTTTTCACCGTTGGGTTCATCCACGACAAAATAAGTTGGTACTGTTACATGGTCACCTGTAATATCAGGTGCATCAACTGCGATTTGTTTAGCTTTTTCCTCAATTGATTGAGGTTCGTCGCTAATTCTATCTCCTGGATTCGCTGTTAAATTTCTTTCTTTCGGCGACGGTTCGTCATTAATATCCCAATCTTTGCTGACTGGTTGTTGGATGTCACTTTGCTGGTTAGTACTCATAAGTCGATTTAAGGAATTTTCAAAAACAACTTTATTTAATCTATAAAATTAAAATATTTATTGGCTCTTTCATTAGAAGGACTTGCATGACTAACTATAGTGCGAGGTTTTTAAATCTTGAAAAGTATGACTTTAGAAATATACCGTTAGATGTAAGCGAGGACTAAACCCGGTTTCTGCTGCACTACTGTGAAAATTATAATGAAACGGATTACTATCTTTATTGCGTAGCGAAATAAATATTCTGCAAGTAACATGGTAAATGTAGGATTTCTATTTTCATACTACAAATTGATTGAATTATTCTTTGAAGCGAGCAAGACAAGCTTTAAGGATGATGCCCGGACGATGAAAAATATTAATAATACAAATTACAAATTTATATAGCCACCTGTTCGGATCTGACTATATACTTAGTTACACTTATAATCCTCCATCAGGTACTGTTTTATGTTTATCAAAGATTTAGTATTGTGCCTGCAAATTACAGCTAACCAAAATTCTCCCAAACAAGCTTCAGATTGCTATTTAAATCCACCTTGTGGCTGTGCTAATCCTGGGAAAGAAATCGCTTGTGAAAGTTGCGAATATTTGGAGGGCTGTTTGTCACGTTATCAGCATCAGCGAATTGTCGGTACCAAAAGTTAATTGTTGACCAAAGTAGTGATTGACTTTTTAACATGCTTATGCTATCACCGAAGTAAATCGAGAAAAGTAAACTCAAAATAAAAATGTGAATATATCTTCATCTTCAAACAAGCCGCATGTCGGATCGTGGCAAGCGGTTTTATCATTGCTGATGTTTATTTTTATGTACTTACCAATCATGGTGCTTGCTTTTTATAGCTTCAACCAATCACCTTACAGTGCTAGTTGGCAAGGATTTACTTTTGATTGGTATCAAAAATTATTTAGCGATGAGCGCATTTTAGCAGCGTTAAAAAATAGTTTGATAGTTGCTGTGAGTGCGGTAAGTGTATCTGCGGTACTGGGGACTTTGATGGCAGTCGGTTTAGCACGCTACCACTTTCCTGGCAAAACTTTGTACCGAGGAATAGCCTATTTACCATTGATTATTCCAGATATTGCTCTGGCAGTAGCAACATTAGTATTTTTGGCAGCGTTTGCAATTCCTTTGAGTATCTGGACAATTATGGCAGCACATGTCGTGTTTTGCCTTGCTTACGTTAGTTTGGTTGTGTCTTCTCGATTGACTAATCTCGACCCGCATTTAGAAGAAGCAGCACTCGATTTAGGTGCTACACCAGCGCAAGCATTTATGCAAGTTTTGCTACCACAATTAATGCCAGCAATTGTTGCTGGTTGTTTGTTAGCTTTTGTACTCAGTTTAGATGACTTTTTGATTGCTTCTTTTACTGCCGGTAGTGGTGCAAATACGTTACCGATGGAAATTTTTAGCCGCATCCGCACCGGAGTCAAGCCAGATATTAATGCTTTAAGCGTTATTTTAATTGGGGTATCAGCAATTATTGCCCTTATTGCTGAGTTGATTCGGGCAAAAAGGAAGTAAGATATCTAAACCTTATGAAAAGTCATGCATTATAACTTTTATCTCTAGCTGGATACTTGCTGTATATATAGAGTTAACTTGATGCAATCAATAGGCTTAAAAGCAGTACTCGTACAAATTTCTGAATCAAGATTTGATGAAGATGGTTAAGCGGCTGCATAATAGTTGTGTCGAGCGACTAAATCACATTATTTGAGTCAAATTAGCTCGTTTTCCTTTGAGATGAAATCCAGTAATGCCACTGATTGACAATATTTTCAGACTTGCAATGTCAGCAATTATACTGTTTGCACGAGCTAAAGAATACGCATAAAGTAATAATATTTAGATTCTTGCTGATATGCTAAGAGTTAATATAATCACCCTTTGCATAAATAGCTCGTCAGTTAAGTTTTTTATGCTAAAAACAAAAAGTCCTTTATTTCGATACCAGTTACTAGGATTAGCTTCATTAATCATATTATTAAGCATTCCTATCTGGTCAACACCTAGTACGGCAAAAGTGACTTTTCGTCCACCAGGCGATCGCGCTCCGAAAACCTCTTCCGGAGCTGCATCTCGTGATACATCGACATGCGGTTTTACCCAGCTAGCACGGACTTCGGTAACACCCTTGTTACC
Source organism: Calothrix sp. OTE_75_metabat_31 (assembly GCA_031379725.1). Taxonomy (GTDB): domain Bacteria; phylum Cyanobacteriota; class Cyanobacteriia; order Cyanobacteriales; family Nostocaceae; genus JANNFJ01. The sequence goes on along the minus strand of JANNFJ010001230.1, from coordinate 8,387 downwards.
AAAAACAAACATTGGCTTAACAAAAATGGAACATCCGACAATATTTGTCTATGTTCCGCAGACCAATGCCAAAAAAGCCTTTTTTAGCATTCAAGATGAAGATAATAATCATATTTACCAACGTGACGTGAACTTGCCTCAAAAAGCTGGTGTGATGGAATTTAAGGTTCCTACAGAGGCTCCCGAATTAAAAACAGGTAAAAACTATAAATGGTCTTTGGTAATGATTTGCACTACAGATTTAGAACCAGACAGTCCACTTGTGAGTGGATGGGTTCGTCGAGTCCAGGCTTCAGGTAGGCAAAATAATCCCGCAACACTACAATCTGCTTCTGTACTTGCTCAAACAGGTATTTGGTATGATACGCTTTCGACTTTGGCGCAACTGCGGCGTAATCAACCCAATAATCAAGATGCGGAAGCATCTTGGCAAGAGTTATTAGATTCAGTTGGCTTAAATGCGATCGCCAACGAACCGCTTATCAATCAACACCCGTAACCTGCGCGATCGCACAGGTTACTATGAGCGAAGGCGGTCTATTTTTACAACATTAAGTGGATGTGGTTTAAATTTCAACAACTAATTTGGCAATGGCGCGTTATTTTTGTAACATCCCCCGCTATTGCCATTTGTATCATTTTGGCAAACACATTGGGAGCGTTTCATTTGCTCGAATGGGCAGCATTAGAGCAATATTTCGCTCTACGACCGCAAAGAAACACAGAAAAACGTATTCTCGTCGTCACCATTGATGAGCAAGATAATAGGCAAATCGGTAAAGGGCAGATTCCCGATCGGCAAATAGCTAATGCGATCGAACGAATTCGTTCGGCAAAACCTGTGGCGATAGGTATGGATTTATACCGAGATTTACCGCTTGAACCGGGTCATCAAGAATTCGTGAAAGTGATGGAAACCACACCCAATTTGATTGGAGTCAAGAAATTTATCGATCGGAAAGTGGCTCCACCAAAGATTTTATCTCAACTTGACCGCGTTGCCTTAGCCGATACGGTTTTAGATAGCGATGGCAAGGTGCGACGAGGTTTACTAAGTGCTGGAGATGAACAAGGTAAAGTTTATCTAGGTTTGGCAACGCAATTAAGTATTATGTACGCTGAATCTAAGGGTATTAGCTTAGAGGCATTGGATCGGAAACAAACAATATTGCGTTTAGGTAAAGCAGTATTTATACCGCTCCAAAAACATCAAGAATTCAACTATTATGGATCGGACTTAGGTGGATATCAAATTCTTTTGGATTTTCATGGTTTTCAAGACAGCTTTGATACAGTCAAACTACGCGATATATTATCTAACTCAGTACCACCCACTCAAATACGCGATCGCATTGTTTTAATTGGTGTCACTGCCCCTAGTGGCAACGATTTCTATAATGTTGGCTACCGACGTAACTGGAAACGTGAAGGTGAGTTAATGCCGGGAGTAATAGTTCATGCCAATTTAATCAGCCAAATCTTAGGTGCGGCAATCGACGGCACACCCCTATTGCGTGGGTGGTCTAACGTGGCAGCATCCATTTGGGTATTGGGGTGGTCGATAGCTGGTAGTGGGATGAGTTTGCTGTTACTCAAAATACAGATTAGGAATAAGTTTTTTTTACCAGGCTTGCTTGTGCTGGGAACTATTATTTCTGGTGGTAGTATTATTACTATTGCTTACATAATATTTTTAACAGGCTATTGGGTTCCATCAGTTTCGCCAATTTTGGCTTTATTTATATCTGCAATTTTTACAACTATTTTTCATAAGCAATCGCAACTCGAAGCAGCAAACAAGCAACTACAAGAATATTCTCATACTTTAGAGCAAAAAGTCAGCGATCGCACTTACGAGCTTGAGAAAGCAAAAGTTGCTGCTGATGTAGCAAACCAAGCGAAAAGTGAGTTTCTTGCAAATATGAGTCACGAGTTGCGTACACCATTAAACGGTATTTTGGGATATGCTCAAATTCTCCAACGTTCCCAAACTTTAAACCAAGTTGAACGGGATGGAGTGGGGATTATTCACGAATGTGGTTCGCATCTTCTGACTCTAATTAACGATATTTTAGATTTATCAAAAATTGAGGCTCGCAAGTTAGAATTACACAACAGCAATTTTCATTTTCGATCGTTTTTAACCGGTGTGGTGGAAATATGCCGGATTCGTGCCGAACAAAAAGGTATTTTGTTTGTAGCTAATCTTGACCCCCAAATCCCCATTGCTGTTTTCTGCGACCAGAAACGTCTGCGACAAGTTCTAATTAATTTAATTAGTAATGCAATTAAATTTACCGACCGAGGTAAAGTAGTTTTTAATGTCGAAATGATTGATTCTCAAGTAGAACCCAATAGCATACCAACCCAAACCATACGTTTGAAAATAATTGATACTGGAGTGGGAATGGCTCCAGAACAATTATCTAATATTTTTTTACCGTTTGAGCAACTAGGAGAAAAGATTAAACAAGCTGAAGGTACGGGGTTGGGTTTGACGATTAGTTCTAAAATTGTTGAATTAATGGGGAGCAAAATTCAAGTCGAGAGTGAGTTAGGGGTTGGTAGTAAGTTTTGGATTGATTTAGATTTAGCGATTTCTCAGGAATGGATCGAACTTGTATCGATACCCACATCCGCAATTCAAAATATTGTCGGAATTCGTGGGGGCAAAAAGAAAATACTCATTGTCGATGACCAGTGGCAAAATCGCTCGATTCTCGTTAATTTACTTGCTCCAATTGGGTTTTGTTTTTTTGAAGCCAGTAATGGTAAAGAAGCACTGGTCGAAATTGAAAAAAATCAACCTGATTTGATGATTACTGATTTAGCAATGCCAGTGATGGATGGATTTGAGTTGATACGAACTCTCAAGAATAACCCAATTTGTGAAAATATAAACAATTTAAAAATAATAGTTTCTTCTGCTAGTGCATTTGAAACTGACCGAAACAATAGTTTAGCAGTAGGAGGAGATGATTTTTTACCAAAACCAATACAACTCGACCATCTGCTCAATTTATTAGAAAAATATTTAGGTATTGAGTGGATTAAAAAAGATGTTGATAGTGATACTTATAAGGAAATTACTAACTTAACAGATTTAGATTTTTTTCTACCTCCTTTGTCTGAAATTGATAAACTTCTCGATTTAGCAATGCGGGGAAATATAAAAGCTATACAAACACTACTCAATGAATTAGAAAAGTCTAATGTAAAATTAATGCCTTTTGTTATTAATATTCGTAACTTAGCCAGTAACTTTCAAATAAAAAAGATCAAAGAGCTTATTTTAAATATTAAGGAGAATTATCGATGATTAAGACTTTCTACGAACAAGCAACAATTTTAATAGTCGATGACAACCAAAATAATTTAAAAGTTTTGTGCGAAGCGATCGCAGATTCTGGATGGGAACTTTTAGTTGCTACCGATGGTGAAAGTGCAATCGAACAAGCTGAATATGCTCAACCAGACTTAATATTAGTAGATGTGATGATGACTGGTATCGATGGATTTGAGACTTGCCAGCAGCTGAAAACAAATTCCAAAACATCTGAAATTCCAATTATTTTTATGTCGGCTCTCTCTGATACCATTGATAAAGTTAAAGGGCTTTCTATGGGTGGGGTTGATTACGTTACCAAGCCATTTCATACCGAAGAAGTTTTAGCCAGAATTAATGTACATCTTAAACTAAATTCCTTAACTCGACAACTTGAAGACCAAAAAAACGATTTAGAAAAGCGGGTTGCCGAACGTACTACCGAACTATCACAAGCACTCCAAGAATTACAGCAATCGCAACTTCAATTAATCCAAAATGAAAAAATGTCAACTCTCGGTCAATTAGTTGCCAGTGTTGCCCATGAAATTAATAACCCTGCCGGATTTATTACAGGTAATTTGGATCAACTTGCTGAATATAGTTCTAAGTTGATTAACCACCTGGCAATTTATCGTCGCATTTACTCGAATCCCTCAGATGAGATTATCAATCATGCAAAAGAAATTTACATCGAAGACTTAATCAAAGACATCCCCGAAGTTATTAATTCGATGGAAGTTGGCATCGATCGAATTTGTAATATTAGTACTAGCTTACGAAATTTTTCTCGTTCCGATATATCAAATAAAGTCGAGTTTGATATCCATGAAGGCATCGAAAGCACTTTGATGATCTTAAAACCTCGATTAAAAGCGAATAACAAACGTCCAGAAATCAATGTGGCCAAAAAATATGCTAGTTTACCTATGATTGAGGGCTACCCGGGACAAATCAATCAAGTTTTTATGAATATTCTTTCTAATGCAATCGATGCTTTAGAGGAATCTATTGATACAGGAGAAAAACAGGATTGGCACAAAATTAATATGACAATATTAATTACTACGCAAATTCATTTTCAATCAGCTAATAGTGCTTCTGAAGAAGAGTCTTATGTAATAGTTTCTATCAAAGATAATGGGCAGGGTATGACCTTGGAAACACAGAATAAAGTTTTTGACCAGTTTTTTACAACTAAGTCAATCGGTAAAGGTACTGGTTTAGGTTTATCTATTAGTCGTCAAATTATTGAAGAAAAACATCAAGGTAAAATTTTATGTAAATCGTCTCTAAATGAAGGTACAGAGTTTATTATTAAAATCCCCATTATTTAAATAATAAATATATACATATGCTGAAAAAGTAAAAACTCTTGTAGGTTGGGTGTAACGCAGTGGAACCCAACAAAAATATTGGATTACGCTCCAACGGGGGACATCCCCGCAACGCACTGCCTCCCAAACCTAAGTTAATTATAAGCTTTTAATCGTACATGATATTCTTTCTTTTACCTTTTACTTTTTAATAAGTACTTTATTCGATAATATTTAGAATGATGCCTAAAGTGGAAAAAAGTTAAACAAATAATTTAAATGAGTAATTATAAAAAGTCAATTTTAAAGCTACTGGCGTTCTGTACTTTTCTATTCGTATCAAATATTGCTCCATCTATTGCCGACAACAGTTTATTATTAACTCAAACTGCCGAACAAAACTCAAAATCACTCCTCAACCAGGGTCGAGTTAAGTTTGAATCGGGAAGATTTATCGAAGCTGCGAATATTTGGCAACAAGCAGCAGACGACTTTCAACAACAAGGAGACAAACTCAATCAAGCATGGAGTTTAAGCTATGTCTCCCTTGCCTATCAAAATTTGGGAGAATGGCAAAAAGCCCAAGCTGCCATTGATAAATGTTTGCAACTCTTGCAAAATGATTCCAGTAAATTTGGACATGCAGCCATTTTAGCTGTGGCTTTAAATACCCAAGGCAGTCTAAAAATTGCCACTGGACAAACCCAAGCTGCCCTGAAAAGCTGGCAAGATGCCGAACGTGCTTACATAGCATCTGGAGATATTACGGGGCAAATTGGTAGTCAAATCAATCAATCTCAAGCCCTACAAGTACTTGGTTTATACAATCGAGCGCAAAAACTCCTAACAAGTATTAACCAACAAGTTCAAAATCAACCCGACTCATTACTCAAGTTGAAGGCTTTGCGGAGTTTGGGAGTAGCATTACAAGTAGTCGGCAGTAACGAGCGATCGCAACAAATTTTAAATCAAAGCTTAACGATTAGCCGTCAATTAGGTTCGATTGCTGACACTAGCGAGATTCTCGGGAGTTTGGGAAACACTAAACGCAGCTTAAAACAACCAGATTTAGCTTTAGATTACTACAAACAAGCAGCAGCAACCGCAACGACAGAACAAACCAGAATCCAAGCATTACTCAATCAACTCAGCTTATATGTTGACTTACAAACCGAACCCCCGAACAGTCTTATCCCACAAATCAAAACTCAACTAGAAAACCTTCCTGCTAGTCGCATGTCGATTTATGCTAGGGTAAATTTTGCCCAAAGTCTTTATAAATTGACAAAAAAACAAAATAATGCATCCACAGTAAAATATCAAGACGCAGCGCAGATTTTAGCACATGCAGTTACGATAGCCGAAAGTCTCAACGATTCACGGGGATTAGCTTACTCACTCAACGAATTAAGTAAATTATACGAAAATTCGCAGCAATTAGATGAAGCATTGAGTCTAAGTACCAAAGCACTGAAAATTTCCCAAGGGATAAATGCTAACGACATAGCATATCAAGCAGTGTGGCAAGTTGGACGCATTTATAAAGCTCAAGGTAATATTGAGAGTGCAAAAGCATCCTACGATGCAGCAGTCAAAACCCTCAACTTGTTACGTAGTGACTTAGTTGCCATTAACCGCGATATCCAATTTTCCTTTCAAGAAAGCGTCGAACCAGTATACCGCGAATTTGTCTCGTTACTATTACTCGAATCAACCCCCAGTCAGGAAAACCTCAAGCAAGCAAGGGATGCCATCGAAGCGTTGCAACTTGCCGAACTGGATAATTTTTTTCGTGAAGCTTGTATCGATACCAAACCCAACAAAATCGACGAAATCGACAACAGCGCTGCGATTATTTATCCAATTATTTTAGGCGATCGCATTGAAGTTATTTTATCAGTAAAAGGACAACCCTTATCGAGCTACCGAACTAAGCAATCACAATCCGAAACCGAACAAACCATCAAGCTAATGCGGCAATCGCTCAATCCCGCATTTTCCAATCAAGAACGATTACGCGTATCCCAAAAATTATACGACTGGTTAATTCGTCCTGTACAATCGCAATTATCGCAGCAAAATATTAAAACCTTAGTATTTATACTCGATGGTTCGTTACGAAACTTACCAATGGCTACCTTGTACAACGGCAAGCAATATCTAGTTGAGAACTACAATATTGCCCTATCTCCAGGGATGAAATTGATGCGTTCGCGCAGCGTCTCGGTACGAGAATCGCAATCCATCAAAACCGAACGTTTAAAAGCCATTACCGCAGGACTTAGCGAAGCACGTCAAGGATTCAAAGCATTACCCGCAGTCAAATCGGAAATGACCGAAATATCTCAAGAATTATCAACAAAACAACTTCTTAATGATAATTTTACGGATACAAATCTAAAAAAAGCGATCGAATCAACACCATTCTCTATCCTTCATCTTGCCACCCACGGACAATTTAGCAGTAATTCCAATGACACATTTATACTTACGTGGGATGGTAAAATCAACGTTAAAGAACTCAATGAATTACTCCAAGGAAGGAACGAATCCGAATTAAATCCAGTGGAATTAATTGTATTAAGTGCTTGCCAAACTGCCAGGGGTGATAATCGTGCAATTTTAGGTTTAGCAGGTGTTGCAGTGCGTTCTGGTGCCCGCAGTACTGTCGGCACATTATGGGCAGTACAAGATGAATCCACAGCCAAATTTATGGTTGAATTTTATAAACAACTTAGTAAACCTGGCATTTCTAAATCCCAAGCTTTACGCAATACCCAACTTGAATTTTTAAAAAACAAAGATTTTTATCACCCCTATTATTGGGCATCATTTGTTTTAATTGGAAACTGGTTGTAAAAAAAGTAGACAGTAGGAAGTCATTAAAAAATTATAAATTAATATGTTTGTAGAGACTTTACATGTAACGCAATACTGCTCGGTTAAAGGAAAATTAGAAACCCGGTATCTTGGAGATACCGGGTTTCTAGCCTCCTCGACTATCCTTAACCGAGTAGTATTGACATGTAACGTCTTTACAAGGCTTAACCGAGCAGTATTGGGTAGGTTCCGATCAAGTTCTATCCCTTGCAGTATTGACATCTGTAGGGGCGCAAGACTTTGCGCCCCGACCTTGTTGTAAAATTGCTGTACCTCATGAAACTGAGAAACGCTATAAACTAAAAATACTGTGTAGCATAATTATATTTTTAAATCAGAGTCCTTTTTAAAAAACTTGTGCTGTTAACATTGGGTTTCTAACCCCTTCGGAAGGTAGGAGCGTAGTTAATAAATCTATTTTTACTGAATTATTTTTGAAGTTTTGTGAGTTTTTATAACATTGTTAATGCTGTAATTATAAATTGTTCAGCTTTATATTTTTTCTTGATATCGTATCTTTAGTAACAGAAATCTATCTACAAACAATATAACTTTCTCATGATATTGTTATTTGCTTCAAAATTAGATTCGCCTTATAATGAAAAATAATATGTCTAGATTATTTTAATATTTTAAAATCCTAAATTGCTAACTAACCCAAACTTGATTTACCTATATCTAATTTTATCGCAGTTGAAACCCGCATCTAAGTTGATGAATGAAATTTCTCATTTAATTCTGGTTTAATAATATACACAACCGCTTTAAAAATCCTTATATTGGGGCTAAGTTTGGACAAGATACGATATTCCCTCTCCAAAAATGCGAATCTGCCAAAATCCCAATTGTTCAAATCCATTCAACGC
>JANNFJ010001209.1:0-4445 GCA_031379725.1 Calothrix sp. OTE_75_metabat_31 | reverse complement strand
ATAATAAGCCGAAGCATACTTGGCAGCATAAGACATAATCGGCGTATCTTGGAACCCAGCTTCATCTAAACCGGTGCGAATTGCTTGGACAAACCCATCCATCATTCCCGATGGGGCAATAATATCTGCACCAGCAGAAGCTTGGGAAACTGCAGTTTTCTTCAATAATTCCAAAGTTGGGTCGTTTAAAACTCGACCTGTTAAGTCTCCGACTTGCAGATAACCGCAATGTCCGTGACTGGTATATTCGCACAAACAAGTATCCGCGATGACAATCAAATCAGGAACGGCTTTTTTTACGGCTGTCGCAGCTTTTTGAACTATGCCGCAATCGTGCCATGCCCCAGTGGCATCTACATCTTTATCAGCGGGTATGCCAAACAGAATTATTGCAGGAATTCCTAAGTCGTAAACTTCTGTTGCTTCCTCGACAATTTTATCGACTGAAAGTTGATAAACACCGGGCATCGATTTAACTTCGTTTGCGATTCCTTCACCAGGGACTGCAAATAATGGATAAATTAAATCATTGGTTGTTAAAACTGTTTCGCGTACCATGCGGCGTAATTGAGGATGGGTACGCAAACGACGGGGACGATGTGTAGGAAACATAAAGTTTTATAAACTAAAAATGTAACTATGGACAAAAAACAAAGCGTCACAGTATTGGAAAATTGTTGGTTCAATTTAGCCAAGATATCGGGCAGCGCTTAACTGTCTATGCCCTATGTCTATGACGTGGGGCAATTTTGTATTTTACAGCGATACGAGTCTACGAATGTTGAAATTGAAGAAAAAATTGTTAAAAATTCTTGCGAATAATGTCGTTAGAAGTCATGAAAAAATTGTGCGGAGGAGTTGAAGTGGTTAATATCGGGGTAACTAATAATTGACGTTTACCCGCAGATCGTCATTTTTCGGGCTGAGGTGATAATTCTTAATGCAAATAATTGCGAATTTCTACGGTAAAAAGGGTAATTTCGTGCTAGATAATGCGGAAAATAAAAGGGTAGCGGAAGGGTTTGGTAGTATCATCGCTGAGTACGTAAAATAGTGCCCAAATAGTTAATCCCCAATGAATTAAATAATATGGACCAAAAAGGGGGGAGAGCAAACCCAAGGTAATAAAAGTCAATATGGTAATAATGGTTCCATAAAACCAGACGTTCAGGTGAAAGTTGATAGATTCTTTAGCATTTTCTCTGACTACTGAGTCATTCGATACAAAGAATATAAAAATTGGTATGCCAATCGAAACGAACGTTGTACTCAAAAATATAGCGCCGTGACATAGTGCTGATAGAAGCTTTCGCTTATCTGTGTCGTACATTAGTTTCTCCCTTGCAAAATTCCATTGGTTAGCGGTCAGGGGTCAGCGGTCAGTAGTCAGTGGTCGGTGGTCGGTGGTCAGTGGTCAGTGGTCGGTGGTCAGTAGTCAGTGGTCAGTGGTCGGTGGTCAGTGGTCGGTGGTCGGTGGTCAGTGGTCAGTGGTCAGTAGTTGTAAAAACTCATAACTGACAACTAACTACTGACGATTAACAACTGATAATTAACAACTGACAACTGACAACTAACAATTAACAACTATTAAAGACCCTATCATGCCCATAGTTGTCTTAAGATTAAAAGTCCCGGTTAAATTAGAAAAAGTTAAATTAAGTAAGTAGTAGCAAGCAAATACATTTATGTCAACTGAACTAGAGACTGAACTTATCGATGCAGTCAAACGTCGCCGTAACTTTGCGATTATTTCCCACCCCGACGCTGGTAAAACCACGCTAACCGAAAAGTTGTTGCTGTACGGGGGTGCTATTCACGAAGCAGGGGCTGTGAAAGCACGACGGGCACAACGGAAAGCGACTTCCGACTGGATGGCAATGGAACAGCAACGGGGAATTTCGATTACCTCGACGGTGTTACAGTTCGAGTACCGCAACTGCCAAATTAATTTGTTGGATACTCCAGGGCACCAAGATTTCAGTGAAGATACATATCGAACTTTGGCGGCTGCGGATAATGCGGTGATGCTGATTGACGTTGCTAAAGGTTTAGAACCACAAACACGGAAATTATTTGAAGTTTGTAAATTACGGGGAATTCCTATTTTCACGTTTATTAATAAACTCGACCGTCCCGGACGCGAACCATTAGAATTATTAGACCAAATTGAGCAAGAATTGGGCTTACAAACTTACGCTGTCAATTGGCCGATTGGTATGGGGGACAGGTTTAAGGGTGTATATGACCGTCACAAACAACAAATCCACCTATTTGAACGCAGCGCTCACGGCAGCAAAGAAGCTGTGGATACGACTATTGATATCGGTGATAGTCGCATCGAGCAATTGCTCGACCAAGACCTTTATTTCCAGCTAAAAAATGATTTGGAATTAATCGAAGGGGCAGGTTCGGAACTCGATTTAGATTTGGTTCATGCTGGGAAAATGACACCCGTATTTTTCGGTAGTGCCATGACTAACTTTGGTGTTGAGCTATTCTTGCGGGATTTCTTGGGGTATGCACTCAAACCTGGAAATCATCAAAGCAATGTTGGGGAAGTTGAGCCAATATACCCGGAATTTTCAGGATTCGTGTTCAAATTACAAGCGAACATGGACCCCAAACACCGAGATCGAATTGCTTTTATCCGCGTTTGTACGGGTAAGTTTGAAAAGGATATGACTGTAAATCATGCCCGTACTGGTAAGGCTGTGCGGTTATCGCGTCCGCAAAAGCTGTTTGCTCAAGAGCGGGAATCGATTGATGTGGCTTACGCTGGGGATGTTATTGGCTTGAATAATCCTGGTGTTTTTGCAATCGGAGATACGATTTACACTGGGCAGAAATTGGAGTATGAAGGGATACCTTATTTCTCACCGGAATTATTTGCTGTGTTGAGAAATCCTAACCCTTCAAAATTTAAGCAATTTCAAAAAGGTGTTTCTGAGTTGCGAGAAGAGGGTGCTGTACAAATTATGTATTCAATTGATGAAGCTAAACGCGACCCAATTTTGGCAGCAGTTGGTCAGTTACAATTTGAAGTAGTGCAATTTCGCCTGCAAAATGAGTATGGTGTGGAAACTATACTTGATATGTTGCCTTATAGTGTTGCTCGTTGGGTAACCGGTGGTTGGGAAACCTTGGAGAAAATTGGAAGAATGTTTAATACTACTACCGTTAAAGACAGTATGGGACGACCTGTACTGTTGTTTCGCAACGAGTGGAATTGCCAACAATTGCAACAAGACCATGCGGGATTAGTTTTGAGTGCGATCGCACCGGTTTTTTCTTTGCAAGCCGTTAATGGTATCGAGTAATTGTCATTTGTCATTTGTCATTTGTTCTGACTACTGACCACTGACCACTGACCATTGACCACTGACCACCCGCAATTTATATGTCTTTAAATTCCGAACCTTCTTTGGAGGCAGGTTTAACTGCCCTCAAACAAGGAGATTTTCAAACAGCCAAAACTATTCTCGAAGGTGTCGCAACTACGACCACTAATTCACGAGCTGCAATACAAGCCCAAATTAGCTTAGTTGCAGCTTATGCACGCAGTGGTGACATCACTGCTGCCATTACTATTAGCGAGATTCTTGCCCAAAGTAATAACCCCGAAGTCAAACTTTGGGCCGAGCGATCGCGCAATGAATTACTCAAACGCAATCGACGCGATATTGCTGCACGAACCGAACGTGATGCTGCTGGTTTTATCCCATTCAACGAGGCAACACAACCAGAACCACTGACGCTACCACCCGAACCGAAGAATATAGCGATACCATTCTCCTTTGGAGAGGCTCCGCCAACGAAGATGGTTGCCAAGGGCATCGCAGATGAAGTTAAAGAAGTTGAAGTTAAAGCTGATAATTCTGCCTCAGCAAAAACAGTTAGTACAATTGTCCCTGTTGGCCGATTAACCAAACCGCTAACAATTGATTGGCGACAAGCAGGACGTGCAAAATCGTGGAAGCTACGCGGAGTCAGCAGTTTGGTTCCATTGCAGTTACTAACTGTTGGTACATTTATGGCGCTGTTTTGGGTAATCCGCGAATTAGTTGTTTGGGGAATGGCAACTATCAATAATATTTTGGTTTGGTTGCCTCTTCTCGAACCAATCCAAGCGTTGTATCAAAATCCTACGGTGTTATTGCTATTCTTATTTGTCGTTGTCACCGGGTTATCGCCTTGGTTGTTCGTCTGGACCGATCGAGACTTGGCATTCGCCAGCGATCGTTGATAGCCCACCAACTTGGTTTGAGCGCGTTTGTGGTACGCATGGGCAGCCGGCACCGATCGCATCAATTGCACGGCCTGCAGCGCTTGGACTTCGCCCCGAACGCCGGCGTGACGATCCGCGGGTACGCGTAGCCCTTGAACGCCGCACCGCGGTGGTACTCGACGATGAACTCCTGCCACGGGTTGGGCCGTTCGCCTTGCGG
>JANNFJ010001164.1:0-2836 GCA_031379725.1 Calothrix sp. OTE_75_metabat_31 | reverse complement strand
ACAAATTCACCTACTGCTAAAACAGTTTTATGTAAACCGCTTCCTGCAACATCCCAAGAGCGAAGAAAACCTTGTCCAGCGGTATTAAAACACCTCTGGTTGCAGAATCTACTAATTTTACTCCTACTTGTTCTCCAATATTTTTTAACCAATTAACTTGACCGAATAGCCTTTCTGTATCCATACCATTATCTATATTTTGAGCGGATACATTTATATTTTTATCTAAACAAGCTATAAACGTTTGCACTAAGTTACCATTTAATAGCTCTGTAATCTCTGACTGAATATCTTCAACGGCTATATTCACAGCATCTTGTAACTTTGTCTCTGCCTTTTCATAATAATGCTTTACATTGTTATTTGGTAATTTATTTATTGGGAGATTAGTAGTTATATTTAAGCTAATAGCCATCGATATATACCAAAACAATCTACAAAGATAAATAAAGAACCAGAGTAAAATATCATCATCTTATCGCGCATTAAGATACTAGCTACAAGCATTTGACCTGAACTCATAGCTAAAAATATAAAACCGTACCCACTTATTTTGATATTGAGTGCAAGTAGAACTCCACCTATAATTGCAAAAATACTACTCGATAATTTAAGTCGCTTGATTAATTTACTTGTCGCTTGAATTTTTTGTCTTGCTTGAGGGTTTCTATCTGTTTCCATAAATTTGATAATTAAGTCTAACAAGCTTCCTAAACCAAGCAGTAGTTGCTTAAAAACATATACTGATTTTGATGTAGATTATACTAAAAACGGGTTATAACTTTACTTTTAAACAAGCGTAAAAATCTTTAAGATGCTTTGTACTTCAGCATGACAGATGCTTTGTACTTCAACATGACAGATGCTTCGTACCTCAGCATGACAGATGCTACGTACCTTAGCATGACAGATGCTACGTACCTCAGCATGACAGATGCTTCGTACCTCAGCATGACAAGATGCTTCGTACCTCAGCATGACAGATGCTTCCGTACCTCTGGTATCAAAAATTTTATAGAGACGCGAAGTTAGCCTAGCTTGCGGCAACCCTTTCAGGGAATGGGTTCCGCCTGCTTCGGTACGCGTCTCTACATGCTATCTAACTTTATCGCGCACCTGCATAGAAACCCAATTTTTCCAAAACAGGTTTAGTCGAAACAATATGTCTTTCCAAACCTAATGCTTTTGGACTAATTCCCAACGCTAAAGCTATCAACTGCGGCAAATGCAACACGGGTAAACCTAACTTACTGCCGATGACTTTTTCAACTTCAGGCTGACGGGAGTCTAAATTGAGGTGGCATAAAGGGCAAGGTGTGACGATGCAATCTGCACCCGAATCTATTGCATCTTGAATATGCTTCCCTGCCATTTTAAAGGATTCGGTTGTCGCATAACTCGAAAGCGGCCAACCGCAACATTGGGTACGTCCTCGGTAATATATTGGTGTTGCCCCAACTGCCCGAAATAGATTTTCCATTGCTTCGGGTTTAAAGGGGTTGTCGTAGGGAGTATGTTTTTGAGCGCGTAGTAAATAGCACCCGTAGAATGCGGCACATTTAAGTTCGCTCAATTTGCGAGTCACGCGTTGTTGAATTTCCTCTATACCATAATCTGCCACTAATGCATATAAAAGATGTTTAACTTCGGTATTGCCGCGATAGGGTAGACATCCTTCTTTTTGTAACAAACCATTGACTTTGTTGACATACTCTGGGTTATTCTGTTGGCTTTCTTTAAGACGTTCGTCAACATGACCGATAACACCTTGACAGGTGCTGCAATGAGTTAATAAAGGCAAATTTAATGATTCAGCTAAAGCGATATTGCGAGCATTTACCGTATCTTCGAGAAGTTGGGAATCTTCCTTAAAAGTGCCCGAACCGCAACATGAAGCTTTCTTAAGTTCGATTAGCTCGATTCCCAACGATGCAGCAAGGGCAGTTGTAGATAGATGTAGCTCACCGCAAGCACCTTGAGCAACACAACCGGGGAAATAAGCGTATTTTAATGACTGCTTGAGCATCGCAATTAATTTTAGTTAATGATGGAATATGTAAGAGTTTCCCCCGACAATAACTGTTTTATCATTGCCCCGTTAAAGTTGGTAGTAAGATTGCTTATTATTAATAAAGGGAACAAACGCAAATTTTATCCAAATTGGTTAGCAAAATTGCCCTCAAACGTATATGGTGTTCCAAACTTTACGCCAAAAGCATATACGGGCGATCGCGCTTTCCGTTAAGATGTATATGCAAAAAAAACCTGTATTCCATTCCGAAGCGGATTATAGTAACTGGTTGAGGAATTTTATCTATGAGCCAAACACCCATTTTCGAGAAAGTCAAGAAAATCGTCGCTGACCAACTCAGTGTCGAGAGTGATACAATCAACCCCCAATCCAATTTTGCCAACGACCTCGGGGCTGACTCCCTCGATACGGTGGAACTGGTAATGGCTTTAGAAGAAGAATTCGATATTGAAATTCCCGATGAAGCCGCTGAAAAAATCACTACCGTCCAAGAAGCAGTCGATTACATCAATAA
Source organism: Calothrix sp. OTE_75_metabat_31 (assembly GCA_031379725.1). Lineage (GTDB taxonomy): Bacteria > Cyanobacteriota > Cyanobacteriia > Cyanobacteriales > Nostocaceae > JANNFJ01. Next base: position 290 of record JANNFJ010001164.1, on the reverse strand, counting down.
CAAAGTTGCCGCTTCCGCATAACGAGGGAGTAGAGAGTAGGGAGTAGGAAGTAGGGAAAGGAAGAACAAGGGAGGATAGGGAAGACTTGGGTGACAATGAAGACAAAACTTGCAATTTTTTCTTCCCCCTCTCCCGTGTCTTCCCCTCTCCCATGTCTCCCCCATCTTCCCCTACTCCCCCCTCCCCCTCCCCACTCCCCTATTTTTGAAGAGCCACCATAACTATCGTCATGACAGAAGATTTTAAACGTAAACGTGTTGTTGTAACTGGAGTTGGCGCAATTACACCG
>JANNFJ010001113.1:0-8524 GCA_031379725.1 Calothrix sp. OTE_75_metabat_31 | reverse complement strand
ACGGATGCAGTTCCGCGAAATCATTAAGGTACTGCAAGAAGCGGGAATGACAATTTTGATATCTTCCCACGTTTTGAGCGATTTGGCGGAGCTTTGTACGTCGGTAGGGATTATGGAACTAGGTTGTTTGGTGGAAAGTACTTCGCTGCAACACCTTTACCAACGTCTTTCACGTCAACAAATCGAAATTTCAAGCCTTGGAAAAATTGATGATTTATTAGGGGAACTAAGCAATAATCCAATGGTTCAAGAGTGGGAGGTAATGCCAACCAAAGATAAAATACGGGTTAATTTTTCAGGGAACCAGAAAGATTGTGCAGATTTGTTAAGAACTTTGATTGATGCCAAGATTCCTTTAACTAATTTTCATTGTACCCAAGAAGATTTAGAAACAATTTTCTTAAAAATGGGTCATAAACAAGCATCTTAAATAATTGAGTAGGGGCGCAAGGCCTTGCGCCCCTACAGAGTTAGGAAATTCAGATCCCCTTCGCAATAACTTATTCAACGTAATGTACCTTTTTTAATAAATTATGTTCCAATTTATTGACAAACTTGGCGAATTGAACCCTCAATTTATGAGGGAAATAAAAGGTCGTCTCAAACTATTTCCAGTTTTAGTTACCGCTGGTATTTCTGGTCTTGTTCAAGTAGTACTTTACTTGTTTCAAATACGCGAATATCCAGGTGTAAAATATGCTATCTCTAGCCAATATTGCAACCTGGGAAAAACTTATCGGGAACAAATGAGTATTCTCGATAAAGTAGCCAAAAAATTTAATGACCAAGTGTATTTGTTCAACAGTAAAGCTAACTTTGATGCCGAAAAACTCAAGTTTGCAAAAACGCAACTCCAAGAAGCACGAGAAAGACGAGACCAACTCAACAAATTTTTATACGACGGCAAGAACTTTTGCCCACCTGACCAGATTGATATGCAATCTTGGTGGCACGACCATTGGCAATATTTATTCCTTTCCCTCAGCGTGATTTTTATATTTACGCTGTTGATTGCTGGCACTTATTTACTTATCAATAATCTCGCACAAGAAGAACGTACAGGAACTTTAAATTTTATTCGCCTCAGTCCTCAGTCAGAAACAAGTATTTTGACTGGTAAAATGTTGGGTGTACCAATTTTAGTTTATTGGTTTGTGGCTTTAGCAATTCCTCTACATATTTGGTCGGGGAAAGCTGCCAATATTGCCTTTAGTCATATATTTAGCTACTACGCAGTTTTAGCTGGAAGTTGTATTTTCTTCTTCAGTGCAGCGCTGTTATTTGGGCTAATGACGCGCTTTTTGGGTGGTTTCCAACCTTGGTTAGCTGCTGGTGCAGTATTCATGTTTTTGACTTTTACATATTCGATGGGATATTCGAGTTCCAATCTTAATAATGCTGCGGCATGGTTTAAGATATTTAGTCCGATTGACATGACAAGTTATTTATTCCCAAATTTATTGGGTAGTAATTCTAGCTGGAGAGGCAACTATGATGACTTTGGTAAAGCCAAATATTTACAGTTTTTCTTCCTACCAATTGGTAGTAATCTATTGGGTCTAATTGGTTTACATTTGGCCAATTATGCTGTATGGACTTACGGTATTTGGAAAGGACTAGAACGCCGTTTTCGTAATCCAAATACAGCAGTAATTAGCAAAGTTCAGAGTTACTGGTTAGTCGGGTTTGTACAATTTTTGCTATGGGGATTTACACTCCAAAATTATCGGATTTATTATCCTAGAAATTCAGAAGAATTATCTAAGTCGGGAAGCTTCGATATCAACTCGGAAATTATCCAAAATTTGCCTTGGTTTATCATATTTAACTTCGTATTGCTGTTTGGGTTGATGTTAATTTTGTCACCCGAACGTCAAACAATTCAAGATTGGGCACGCTACCGTCATCAAGGTGGTTCTGGACGCAAAGGATGGTGGAGAAACTCATTACTTGGGGACTTGTTAGTAGGTGAAAAGAGTCCGTCGGTGGTTGCGATCGCAGTCCACTTAGTAACTATGGTTACTCCTATAACTATTTGGATTGTCCTCTCACTAAGCCTACAGAATCACCGCAGCACATCGATTAATTGGTTAATCAATGATGCCGGTAGATTTAGGGCGCTGATAGGTATAGTAATGTTTATTACTTTATCTTTGATTTACGCTACGATTGCCCAACGAATGCTGTTGATGAAAACCACAAAGCGTTATTTTTGGGCAATCGGTACTGTCAGCGCAGTTATGTATTTACCGCTGATGATATTAGGAATGCTAAATGTTACCCCGAGACAACATCCGTTGCCGTGGTTATTTTCAAGTTTGCCCTGGGCAGGTTTGGCAGATGCAAGCTTGCCAATAATCTTTATGTCACTCATAACCGAAATAGCTGTGTTAGTGCTATTAAATATACGTTTGACAAAGCAAATCAACTTAGCCGGTGAGTCAGCAACGAAAGCACTTTTGGCAGGGAATAGGGAGTAGGGAATAGGGGGTAGGGGGTAGCTTACAAAGGTAGGTATTTTGTATTCGGTCATTTTTTGACCGTTTCAGCCAATGCTTAAACCCTGAAACAACCAAACTACGTTTGGTAATTGAGAATTATCTCAACTATTAGCGAGATTCTAAAAAACCTACCCTTGAAAGGTAGGGGGTAGGGGAGACAAGGGGGACAAGGAAGCAATTTTTCTCTCTTCTCTTCCCCCTCTCCCTTGTCTCCCCCTCTCCCTTGTCTCCCCCTCTCCCCTTCTCGTTCCTACTCCTTACTTCTTAATAGCCTTTTTAACCAACTCCGGAATCTGTGATAAACTTTCAGCGACTGGAACCGAGGCTTCTGCTAAAGCTGCAAGTTTGTTTTTGGCTGTACCAAAATCGGGGTCGCGTCCAATTACGGCTGCCAAGGTTCCGCTTTGTCGCCAATGTTTGCCTGCTGGTGCATAAGTACCAGCAATGTAGCTGATAACAGGTTTCTCGATGGCTTCTTTGATGTAACGCGCTGCGGCTTCTTCGCTACCTCCACCAGGTTGACCGACGAGGACAATTACTTCGGTGTTTTCGTCTTCGTCCAAGATTTGCAGCCATTGGATAAATGATGAACCAACGATGGCATCGCTACCGATGCTAACGCTGATGGATTGACCATTACCCGATAGGGTTAAAACTCTAGCGATTTCGTAAGTTAGGGTCGTGCTGCGGCTGAGGATTCCTACTGAACCTGGTGTATAAAATTCGCTTGGTTGAGTACCTAATAAAATTTTTCCTGGTACAATAATGCCGGGGCTATTCGGGCCAATTACGAGGGTTTCGGTTGCTTCGGCTTTGCGGAGGAGTTGCACCATATCCAGTGGTGGTACACCCGGAGAGATAATAATAATTTGACCAATACCCGATGCGATCGCTTCTAAGGCTGCATCTAAAACTTGGAAGGGGTGTACGCAAATAATAGTGGTGTCAATAGTCCCATATTTCTCCACTGCTTCTTCGACTAAATCAAACACAGGTAAATCGTATTCGGACAATGTTTTTCCGCCACATCCAGGATTAACGAGGGCGATTAAATTTGTGCCATACGCTTTCATTTGCGTAACATGCGTTGACGATATAAATTCACTAAAGCCTTGAATGACAACTTTGCTGTTTGGTGTCAAGTTCATAAAAAAGCGCGGTAAATAACATAACCCAGTGGCATCTGTCACTGGGGAAAAACGATAACAGTATCAATACTTGGGTAAAGACCTGGTTTGAGGTAAATTTAATTATCTTCAAACTTTAGGCGCTATATACAAAATTATAAAAAATTTAACTATAACAAAAAACCGTCTCCAAAAGTAAAATGTAGATTTAGCAAGTTGTGTCACGCCTTGATTGCTTGACTTGATGCGACACAACAATTAAATATTAGAGTTATTCATGGTCAATGGGATTGGACAATTTGCCTCCTTGCCAAATGAGGCGGTAGATGTATTCCTAGAATTTAAAACTTTTTAGTTGCTGTGCTTTTGGCAAAACTGACTGCCTGAGTTACCGCTTCATCAAGGTTTTCCACAACTAGTATCGGCATCTCCTCGTTTTGTGATTTTAAAGCCGCTAATTCTTGCTTTGTACTATCAAACTCCGAACCCGCAAGCCTAATTACCAAACGGGGTAAGTTATGTTCGCGTCGATGCTTGCTACCATTTGCACGGGAATTGTGGGATTTTATCTCATTATTTTGGTGCTGCACAAAGTCGGTAATGACTTGGGCAATTTCGGTCGCTTGGGGGATGCTACCCAATAGATTAATGAGAATAACTTGGATGCTTCGGTCGGCACCAATCAGTCTAAGGGCTGTTTCAAGACGACTGCGAAAGGTCGTTGGTGAGATATCGATGGGGGAAGCATGACGTAAATTTAGACAAATTCCAGGTTTGCCCCCCATATTGTTAACTAAATCCATTGTTGCTAACACTGAACCCGCACCATTGCCCAAAATCCCGATTTTACCGTGGAGTTCGAGTCCATCCCAATCACTCAAACTACCACTCCCATTACCGTTGTAACGGTTAGCCATTTTGCTTGCCATCAAAGCGATATCGGGATGACGTGCAATTGAACGTTCATTGACACGGACGCTGCCATTGAGTGCCATTACATGGCCTTCGGCATTGATACCAAGGGGGTTGATTTCCAGTAGGTCTAAGTCTTTCTCAACAAACAACTGGTACATTTTTTCGATTACTTTGCTGACATGTTGGATTTTGGAACCTTCGAGTCCCATTTTTAACGCTAGTTGTCTTGCATAAAATGGTGAAAATTCTTGTTCTACGACAACGTGCTGCATTTTTTCACTACTTAAATCCCAGTCGATGTTGGCTTGTTGGCAACCTAGCAAAATTGGGCGACAAACAGCGGTATCGATGACTACAGCCAGATATAATTCCTCTGAGGCTTCGTACCTTGCTTCTGCCAATAGTACTTCGGGTAGTTCCCCCAATATTGGTAAGTTGAAGATATTTTGCGCTGCTGCGATCGCGTCGATTGTTGTCTCAACAAACCGCACTCCACCTACTTTTTGCCGTCCTCCACCATATACCTGTGACTTGAGTACTACAGGGTAGGGAATTTTTAACCGTTTCAAATCGGTAGGATGGTCGATCCGCTGTGAGGGCAATACTGGAATGCCAATTTGCCCGAACCATTCTTTTACTTGATACTCTAATAAATCCATTTAACGCACCTTTTATCACCACTTCAATGGTCAGTATGACAGCGATCGCTATCGCTGCACTCCAATTACCTTTTTGTTTTAGTTAACTATCAAATCTATATATTGCTGTTACCAATTCTATCGAATTCGGTTGCCACGGTAAATTATGACAACAATATTTTTTCTTGTTGATAAAGCCAGATTTGATTGCTGACATCAGTGAAACTGCTAGGTTTTAAGATAAATAGCATTTTTTTTAACAAGTATTATATTTGATGATTTGCGGAAAAATAATCTAGATTCTTATTTAAACATGATTGTTTCTAAACTCGAATTTAGAATCTAAATTCCAAAAATTAAAAACTAATTTCATTTGGATATAGTTGGTATACCATTTCGAGACACCTAGAATCCAGACTTATCTTACTAAGTCGTGGTTATTATTTGGTATTTACCCAAAAACCCAACTTTAAAAATTTAGTCGGATTACTATATTAACTAAAATTTTCAATTTACACATAGAAGTTAAAGTATTTTATCCAAGTACTACTATTACCCCGATTCCGAACACCCGCCAGTACCCCAATTTATAAAAAATATTTTTACTTTTACTGAAAATTATTAATTTGTGTTAGAAAGTTTGAAAATTATATATGAAAACTATGATTGGTCAAGCTGTGGTGGATTCAATAAATACTAGCCGTTTATCGCAACCGGTGAACGACAATCAATATCCTAAAAACAAGAGGTTCGTTGATATGAAAATAGCAGCATTACAGGAAGATTTGCTATTTTTATCGCAAATCTTGCAAGAAAACCTGCGTGCAGAAGTCACATCTGGGGAACTATTTACCGTCAAATGTGCTGTAAAAAATGACAGAATCATGATTTTAACTCAGCATTCCCAAAGTGTCACTCCTAACACTGACCAAGTATTCACAGTCCTTGGGGAAGTTCTTAAATCTTTACCAGCACATCAATCCCAAAAAGTACAAATGTATCTGCGTAAAGCTGGCGAAAAATTACCCTATGCCCAAAGTGTGTTGATTTTTGGTGCTGAAATTGGTAACGAATCCGCAATCGATGAAATTCCCAGTTTAGAGTATGAGTCCCAATACCATTACCAGCACAAGACTACATCGGCAAATATTTACCCACCACCAAACCCTGAAGAATTTGAAGTTTCTGCCTCCCTACTAACTATTAATGCCGATGTGGTGGAGGAACCATTCGACCCGTTAGCCGGAATGCCAGAAAAACGAGAAAGCACATCGAAACAGCAACGCAACTATAAACCAATTTTGGGAGGTGCTGCGGGAATATTAGTGATGGCAATTTTCGGAGGTGGTGCTTATTCGTTGATGAGTCCTTGCGTTCTACTTGAATGTAAAGAATTGCAAACATCCAAACAATTACAACAGTCATTACCGCAGTTAGCACGCAATGTCAAGTCTGAAGCGGAATTGCTCCAAATTCAACAGCAAGTAAATTATACCATAGCACCGCTACAAAAAATCCCTAGTTGGTCACCGCAACGCTCGCAAGCCCAACAGGTTACAGCAAGCTTAAGGTCTGAGTTGCAACAAATCCAGGAAATTACTCAAGCTTTGCAAACAGGTACAGTTGCAGCACAAAAATCCCGTAGCTTAACTAGCAATATCGAAGAATTACAAGCACGCCAGCAGTTATGGAGGCAAGCCATAGCACCATTAGAAGCGATTCGCCCCAATAGTCAATTTTACGGATTTGCCCAGTCACAATTAACAGCTTACCGCAGTGGGTTGCAATCGGTTAACGTTCAGTTACAAGCACAAGGCAAATGGCAGCAAAAATTGAATGATGCTCAAGCTGCGGCTAAAGTCGCAACCCAGCGTGAAACCATTGCTAAAAGCTTACCAGAATTACAAAAAGCACTCTTGACCTGGCAAATAGTCGTTAATGCTTTGATAGCGATTCCCCAAACCAGTCCTGCTTATGCCGATGCTCGCATATTGCTGGCTAGCTACCAACCAAGATTAATGGCAATACGCGATCGCACAAGCAAAATAGAGTTAGCTGCAACAAGTTTGACCCAAGCTGTAACCACAGCAAAACTTGCCGAACAATACCAGCAACAAAATCAGTGGCAAGCAGCAGCTACTCGCTGGCAACAAGCATTAAATACCATCAAGCAGGTTCCCAACGACAGTCCCTTCTACAGCCAAGCTCAACCTTTAGTCGAAGCCTATTCTGTAGCACTCCAAGAAGCGCAAACTCAATTTCAGACCACAGCTACAAGTACAAGTACAGATACAACACGCAAAGATTTAGAAAAAACTTGTACGGCGACCGTTCGAGTTTGTAATTTCACTGTTGATAGCCGAGTAATTACTGTCCGCATTACGACCCAATACGAGCAAACTCTGCAAAATAACGTCGAAAGTATAAACAGTCAAAAGGTACAACATGTTAATAATGTCACAAAACATTTGGAAACTTTGCAGCAAGCATTAGAAATAATTAGCGATAATGCAAATTTAGCAGTTCTAGTTTTCGATGCTCAAGGACAGCAAATTTTTACACATATTCCGCGTCGCAAAGACTAAAAAATTATATCGTATAATTGGTAACTGCAAACTTATTAAGTTAGAGTGTTTTTAACTAATAGATATCTCCAAAAATGATGTAAGGGCGCAAGCATGAGCGCCCTTACCAAGGCTTTCAATTGTTAATTCGAGAAAATACCTGTGCTTTGTTTGATTCCTTTCATCGTAGGATGGGCATCTCACCTATCCTAATACTACTCGGTTAAGGAGAAATTAGAAACCCGGTATCTTGGAGATACCGGGTTTCTAGCCCCTCGACTATCCTTAACCGAGTAGTATTGTCACCTATCCTCCTTCCAGAAAGATAAGGGACACCTTCCGACGATTCTATATTTTCTTTGTAAACATTCTCTAAGAAGGGGACTTGCACCTCCTTGGAGTATTTTGCAAGTAGAACTATTGCAAAAAGCACTCAGTATTATGTCTTTATCTCATTTTCATCAAATATTGTATTTTTTTTTACACTACGTTATCGCAACTTCACAGAATAATCACTGATTACGGATTAGTATAATTACGTAGGTATAAGTTCGGTAATAGCCATCGTATTAATACTACTGGTGGATCGTGACTTGTCGAGATCGGAATCGCGGATTTTTGAAGCGCGTCAAAATTTATGAAACGAACCATTATGGTATTACCGTATTTTGAATATCAACGAAACGAATAATTTTTCTCATAACAAGTTAAAACAGCTTTAAAAACTCGCAAGCTGAATAATACTTTTTGACAATTTTTGCTCTTGCCTAACTAATTAG
>JANNFJ010001108.1:0-10509 GCA_031379725.1 Calothrix sp. OTE_75_metabat_31 | reverse complement strand
CTTGGGCGTTGACTACTGCTGATTGGTTAATGCGTGCCTGTTCATCTGCCTGCTGCAAATCGTAATATTGCCGCGTTACATTCAATCGCACATCTTCCGACTGACTTTCGACGGTGAGTTCGCTAGCTCGAATCTGTTCTTCAGCTTGGCGAATTGTCGCTTGTCTTCTTCCAGAAGTATAAAGGCTGTAAGTTAGCCGTGCTTCACCGTTCAACCCCGTACTAGGTTCGTCTCCCGGAATTTGGTTGGCTAAGTTTGGTTGAGCTCGGATTCGCTGCTCAACCCCCAGCTGCGAACTTGCTGCTTGCTGGCGAGTAAGGTTAGCATTAATACTCAGATTTGGAAAAAGTTCTGCTTGCGCTTCGCGCAATGATGCCCGACTGCGTTCAAGTTGGAGTAATGCCGTCTGCAAGTCTCTATTATTACGGCGTGCCAGTTCTAACACTTGGTCTAATGTAACGGGTTGTGTCCCTTGAATCCGTACTTCTGAGGGCTTGGTGGGGAACTGGAGCGGGTTAGGGTTGGGATTGAGGTAACTAGGGGCCGGCCCACTCGCAGCTGGTGGACGGTTTACAGGTGTTGTTGGTGGAATTGTTGTCGGTGGGTTGGGTGCTGGAGTTGTTGATTGCGCGAAGCGTTCCAATTCTGGGTTTTGTGCCTGCATCAATGCAGACGCACCCGTAGTATTAGCTGGAATTTCGGCAATTGTTGGCAGTGTCGTAATTTTTTTCCCAGTTGTAGTTAACTGTTGCAATAAAGAACTTGAAGGAGTTGTTTTCTTCACACTCGTAGTATTTAGATTATCAATACCTTCACTTTCTACTTTTGAACCAATGTTGGAAATATTTGTTGAAATATTTGATTTTACCGTACTTGCATCTGAGTCATTTTCACCCACTAAACTTACTTCATAAAAATCTGCAATTGTCAATAAAATATTTTTATCTTTTTGTGGGTTTACACTCCTAGGAAGGTTGGTATCCGTAGATATATTAGTTTCGCTGGCAATAGCTGTTTGCGCTTCACGACTCGAAGCAATCGAATCGCTGGCAATGTCCGTAATCGGGTTGATTAGAGCGCTGACACCAGTGGCAACATGACCGAATGGAACTAATGGAATTTGTGACAATTTCCATGAGTCGCTACGGGAAATCAAAAAAAGCAAATTGGGATTTTTGACTATATTTTCGGCAACAACATTATTGTTATCTCTAATTTGCTCAAGCAAATTGGCTTTATCGTCATCAATCGAACTTAAGACACTAGTAGGGAAAGCAACCGATTTAGGTTGACTTACCGCAGCAGTATTAGCCCAACTAGGTTGAGCAGCTAATACTACTGCTGTTACACCGGGCAAGAAGCTATAGAATAGTTGCTGTCCGTTCACCGCATTCCTCACACAAAAATAACCAGCATAATAAATAGTTTCCTACGCCTAGAAATATAACACGATGCTAGCTATTCGAGTCGGAACTTTCTTTGTCTTGAAAGCTTTGGACAATTCGAGATAATTCTACTTTCTCGTCAACGCTAACGCGAGTCGGCGCACCACTGACAATTCCTTCGTAGTTGCGGAATGAATCTTTAATTTCGGGACCGTCAGCCGTAATGGTGTATTCTCTAATACCTTTATCGTGCCACGAGCCGCGCATTTTGAAAACGTTAATTGCGCGTGACATTTCCCCACGAATCTCGACATATTGCAACATCAAAATTGTATCGGTAATGGTCGAAATATGCGAATCTGTAATCGAATGTGACCCCATAAACTGGTCGGTTGTATTCGTAAAAAAGCCCGTAATTTCTTCTTGTTTCGCGTAGCCTGTAACGCCGATGACAAATTGTCGAAAAGCATTATTACTAACTCCTCGTGCCAGTGCAGATAAGGAATCTATCGCTATTCTTCCTGGCTTATATTCCTCAATTTGAGTCTTAATAATTTGCAAATGGTCTTCTAAACCAGTTGATTCTGGATAAGTACAAATTATTTTTAACAAACCTTGTTCTTCTAAGTCCTCGAAATCGATTCCCCAGGAGTAGGCATTTCGAGATAACTGTGCCCGCGATTCCTCATAGGCAAATAATATTGCCCGATCTCCTCTCCCACATGCCTCTTGTATAAATTTACTCACTAGTAAGGTTTTGCCGGTTCCTGTTGCCCCAGTTGCCAAAATAATCGAATCTTTGAAGAAGCCACCGCCGCACATTGCATCTAGGGTTTTCACCCCCGACGAGACGCGGATATTCGATGAGCGTTGCGTTAAACGCATTGCTCCGAGGGGGAAAATATTTACACCTTTGTTAGTAATGGTGAATGGATATTCACCTTTCATGTGGGTTGTACCGCGCAATTTAAGAATTTCAACTGTACGCCGCCGACGTTCGCCTTCTAAGACGTTGCGAACGATGACAACGTTATCGGAAACGAATTCTTCAACTCCAAAAGATGCAACCGGGCCGTACTCTTCGCCGCGTTCAGTGGTAATAATGGTTGTGACGTTGAGTAATTTCAGTCTGGCGACGAGGCGAAAAATTTCGCGTCGCACGACTCCGATTGCTTCATATTGCTGAAACACTGCTGTCATTGAATCGATGGAAACTCGACGAGCTTTGTATTTACGAATCGCGTATTGCAATCGCTCAATTAACGCCGATAAATCGAAGTTTCCCACAATATCTTGACCTTCAGGGTCAGGGGAAGCATCGAGAATGAATAATTTACCTTCGTCGATTAAACTTTCTAAATTCCAACCAAATACATAAGCATTTTTTATAATATCGCTGGGCGATTCTTCAAAAGTAACAAAGACTCCGGTTTCGTTGAAATAATGGATTCCATTATAAAGAAACTGGAGCGAAAATAAAGTTTTACCAGTTCCAGATGTGCCGCTGACTAAGGTAGTTCGACCATTCGGTAAGCCACCGTGACTAACGTCGTCAAACCCCTCTATCATGGTGCGAATTTTTTCGATACCCCCAATTCTGGGTGTAATTATTTGCCCTGATTGGTCGTTTTCACTCATTTTTTGAAAATTAAAAATGTGGGTTTCACCCAATTACTGTTTCAGCTAAAATGTTTTAGTTAATTAGAATGATTTCCATTCACTCACTACTAAAGTAATTTTCTTCATTGAGTTCTTCATAAAGCAAATCTAATCCAATTAAGACTCGTTCTCGGTCGGATAAATCGCCGATAATTTTGCGAACAGGTGGAGGCAAAATCTTAGATAAGGTTGGCGTTGCTAATATTTTATCTTCTTCCGCTAATTGCGGGTTTTTCAGTACGTCTATCACTTTCAAAGCATATACACCTTGAAATTCTTGTTCTAATATTTCTTTGAGTGTTTTTAATGCCCGTACTGAGTTTGGGGTGTTCCCTGCTACATATAACTTGAGAACGTAAGTTTTTCTTACTTTATCCATATAATAATACGTACAAGCTAAATGTTTAAAATGTAGTTGGTTGCGGTCGCTTTCAGCGTGCCGTAGGCATATCACTAAGTGACTCCGTTGGCGCAGCCGACCACCAAAGGGCTAGGGCATAGGAGTATCGCAATCGTTTAGATTACAACTAATGGGTTTGCCTACCGAATGAGCTAGCTCTCAATCAAAATAATTTGAGCTATTGCGGCATCGACCGTCGATAGGTCTCGCACAGGTGAGCCAAAATATCAATTAGTGTCAAGCGATAATCAAGTAACGCCTCATCATTCCTTCCTTCCAATTTTAGCTGTTTAGAAAATTCATCAATTAGATCCATATGGATTTCGATAATTTGCGGCACTGGAATATTAGCACAAAATAGTGCATTGACTAATTTATCAACTTTTTCGGGCAGCGTCTTGTTGGGGATAAAGTAGCTGATGAGAATCTGACGGTAGTCTGATTTGATTTGCACAAACAATGCTTGCTGGTCAGCGGTCGTCATTTGTAGTCAAAACGGTTTGTGTTTTCGCTTCTAACATTTAAATACATCTTACTTACTATTACGTAATAATTCCTTATAATGTTGATTTGGCTGCCTCATAGCGTTTTTTATCAAGAATTTTTGGGTGAATAGTAAATTTTTTATTAAGTGTGCTGTTAATAGCATCGCATATTAGCCTCGTTAAGAGTAGAGGGGAATTGAAAACCTGATTTACTACCTACTACTTAGTAGTCCATGTCATAAGTTTTAACGGTATATATTATTGATCGTAGGTTAGGCGTCCCGCCTGACCGGACTGCACAGGCGAGACGCCTATGCTACGACCCATCAGAATTAATGACATGAAGCACTAGTACCGTGCGGCGCAAATAAGAATACCATTGTAGTGCGTTCGCGCAGCGTGCCCTAGCCCTTTCAGGGCGGCTACGCCAACGGGCTTACATCTTGCTCGCTTTATAGAGTACGCGAGCAAGATGCTCGCACTACTTTGAGAATGGTATGGTTACTTACGTCATGCTGTACTAGTGGGATTTCAACCGTGACTTTTTGCGTTGCTATTGGTTGCTGAATATCGCTTAATGTTTGTATTTCTAATCTTAGCTGCTGCTGACTAGATGCAAAAACGTACAAGACTTACCTGAATATACTGCTTAAACTGGTATTGAGAAGTTTTCGCAAATCTTTACCTCTTCTTTTTAGCAGGAGATAGTTTTGACTAAATCCCCAGTCGAACAAGCGGAATTTTTAGCAGGTTGTAGAGGAATTACACCTTTAATTGTGGGGGCAATTCCTTTTGGAATCATTTTTGGCACATTAGCGACAGCAAGCAATCTTTCTTTCGCTGGCACGATAGCAATGTCTGCTTTTGTTTTTGCTGGTTCATCCCAATTTATTGCTTTAGGTTTACTCGCTGCTGGAACAGCTTTACCATTAATTATTCTGACTACATTTATAGTTAATTTACGTCATTTACTCTACGCAGTTAGCTTAGTTCCTTTCGTTCAGCACTTGCCTCAATATTGGAAATTAACTATGGGCTTTTTACTAACAGATGAAGCTTTTGCAGTTGCAGTTGCACACTACAATCAAACCGATAATTCTCCTTACAAACATTGGTATCACCTGGGTGCGGCTTTATTTATGTATATAAACTGGCTGCTTTGCACTTTAGCAGGGCTAACTTTAGGTCATTTAATTCCTGATGTTGCTAACTGGGGTTTAGATTTTGCAATGTCAGTTACATTTATTGGTATGCTAATTCCTTATCTAAAAAATGATCCGATGGTTGCGACTGTCTTTGTCGCTGGAATTGTAGCTTTGCTTCGTCATTCCTTGCCCCATAATTTAGGTTTGATTATTGCGACTGTAGCAGGGATTACTACTGGTGTATGTGTTGAAAAAATATGAAAGAATTATTATTAATTGCTGGTATGGCTTTGATAACCTTTGCTATCCGCTATCCATTGTTGGCAATAAGTGATCGCATTAAATTCCCTCCCCACTTTTTTCAAGTTCTCCGTTATATTCCACCCGCAGTCTTAACAGCGATTGTTGTACCTACGGTGTTAATACCAACAGGAAATCAAGTCCTTATGAGTTACACTAACGCTCGATTAGTAGGTGCGATCGCTGCGTTAATAGTTGGTTTTTGGTATCAAAATCTCTTGCTAACTATTGTTGTGGGAATGACAGTCTTTTTAATTTGGCAATGGTTGCTTTAATTTTCGCTAATTCTATATACATGCTGTCCAAAAATGCTCGTAAAATATGCGTGCATGGCTCGAACAGCGCCATTACGAATAATATAATATCATGCTAGGTTGGAGCGCTAAAAGTTGAAAATATCTACTTGGATGAATAGCATTAATTCTGAAACTCAGGGATTAATCTACGGTTTTTTGGGTGTACTTGGGTTTAGTTTGACTTTACCAGCAACCCGTGTCGCAGTTGCCGAACTTGACCCGACTTTTGTGGGTTTAGGACGTGCTATTGTTGCTGCTTTTTTGGCAATGGTGCTATTACGGGTGACTCGTCAACCTTTTCCACCTCGTAAATATTGGGGAAGTTTAATAATTGTTGCGGCTGGGGTAATTGTGGGTTTTCCTCTGCTTTCAGCTTTGGCTATGCAGCAAAAACCCGCTGCATATGGGGCAGTAATAACCGGGTTAATACCTTTGGTAACTGCAATTTGTGCAGTGTTTCGGGTAGGTGAACGTCCTTCAATCAACTTCTGGTTTGCCAGTATTGCAGGTAGTACAACAATCGTGATATTTGCTTTTAGTTCCGGTGCTGGAACAATACAGGTAGCAGATTTAGCTTTACTTGGTGCAGTGGTAGCTGCTGCAATTGGCTATGCCGAGGGTGGACGTTTGGCTGTAACGATGGGAGGATGGCAGGTTATTTGCTGGTCTTTGGTTTTCGCTGCACCAGTTTTAATATTTCCCATAGTTTTTGCAGCTTTGAAACATGGGTTAATTGCTTCCCCAAGTGCTTGGTTAAGTTTTGGTTATATCAGCATTATCAGTCAATTTTTAGCTTTTTTCGCTTGGTATCGCGGCATGAGAATTGCTGGTGTTGCCAGAGTTAGCCAAGTGCAGTTATTGCAACCCTTTTTAACTTTTTTCTTTTCTGCTTTGCTACTACACGAGCAAATTACACCTATGATGCTAGTTTGTGCTGGAATTGCCATAACATGTGTTGCAATCGGCAAAAAAGCTTTGATTTCGCGTGGGTGACAACGAGTTAGACTGTAGGTGTGATTGATTGCCTCTGCTCGAAATAACTCTAAGTTATCGAATTCTGGAATTAGCCAAAATTTGGTATTTTGATAAGTCGAAACATCCATATTAAATAACTTTATTCAAGCCTAACCGCTTCCACCTGTTCTACAGACAGGCTAAGTGCCCGTGCAACCTGTTCTGTAGTTAGCCCCATGGACAGCAAGCGAGATACAGCATTTAATCTTGCTTGTCGTTCTTGGTCAGCTCGTTGCTGTTCTTGGTCGGCTCGTTGCTGTTGGGCATCAGTCTTTAGCTTTTGTGCTTCGTGTGGTAGCAAAACTAAGTTATCAGTTTCATCGTAAAACCTTAACCAAACAGCATTATCATCCTCTACCATGCCGTTCCAAGTTCCTAGCCATAACCCTAATGCTTGACACCATAACCACCCTTGTGGATTTGGATCGATTGGTTGATAGCCTTTATCACTATCTAAATGCCATCCTTGTAATGAATTGACTCTAAAAGGATGAAACACAAAATAATCTTTGGTTTTAAAGACTTGCTCGTATAGACGTTTTTTCTCGCCAAAGTCTTGAGCTTCTGTGGAGTCCGAAAGTAGCTCAATGATGACATCAGGGTAACGTCCGTTTTCTTCCCATACTACCCAACCCTCTCGCGTTGGGTTATTTTCCACATCCAGTACTGCAAAAAAATCCGGGCCCCTGAAATCTTTGTTCCGAACTTGCTTGCTGCTGTAATAGACAAACATGTTGCCGCCGACAAAAAAATTGCTGCGTTCTGCCCAATGATGCTTGAGCGAAATGATCAGCAGATTCATAGCAATGCGGTGGCGGTTGCTTTCCAAGGGTTCTCCGTCATCGAATATTAAATCCTGTGGTGGCATTGGTGGTTGCCAGTCCAGAGGTTCATCTACAGTTTGAGTTATGGGTTCTTTTGTTGATGTCATAAAGTCCACTCAAATTAATCTTACCAGGACTTTTGCATTAATCATAACGTAATTAGGCGCGATATGCACAGGTTGTAGGCACTCGTCCTACATTGGGATTCTTTGCGTAACGAGTATGTTTAGTTTTAGGATTTACGCGAAAATCCTCCCAAACCCCTATTTACTCTGTGTCACGCCAGACGCTACAACGGGGGGAACCCCATGCCAGATTGCTCAACGGAGGGAACCCCCGCACGCAACTGGCTCCGCAACGCGCTGGCTCCTCTGTGTCTGGAGTGGTTAGTTATTTCATGACTTTTGCGTAAGTCCCAAATTTTAAGCTTTTAATGCTTTAAGAACAAAAATAAAGTTACCTGCGACTATTGACTAGTTACCGTTGAATATATTGACTAGTGACTAGTGACTTATTGTGGTAATGATGAATCGCGCTTTTGACCGATGGTGTAATGATATCGACAAACGTCCAGCCCTTGCTGCGATCGCATCGATTTTGTGGGTAAGTTTAATTGCTGGGGTGGCGTTTTTTTGGCATTTGGGCAGTACCGGTTTGATTGATGAAACCGAACCCCTGTTTGCAGAAGCATCACGGCAAATGTTGGTACGTGGGGATTGGATTACACCATTTTTTAACGATGAAACGCGGTTTGATAAACCGGCTTTGGTCTACTGGTGCCAAGCTTTAGCTTATTTAATTCTAGGTGTAAACGAGTGGGCGGTGCGTCTTCCCAGTGCCCTGGCTGCCACTGCCGTAATCGGTTTAGGTTTCTATTCTTTATATTGGTATCAATCAAAAAAAGACGAACTAGAAGGAGTTTCACGTCCTAGTCGTCGCTGGTTCCTATCTGGTTTAGGTGCTGCATTGATAGGTTTGAATCCAGAAATGATTGTTTGGGCAAGAACTGGTGTATCGGATATGCTGCTGACTGGATGCATAGTATGTGCCCTGTTTTGCTTCTTTCTCGGATATGCCAATTCACACGAACAAAATTCGTTTTTGCCTTCAAAGTGGTATTTAGGATTTTATATATTAATCGCTGGGGCAATTTTAACAAAAGGCCCGGTGGGAATTGTTTTACCAGGCTTAATTGTCGGTGCGTTTCTAATTTATATCCGTAAATTGCGCGAAGTGATGCGGGAAATGCGCTTGCTTCTGGGTATTGTTATTATTACTGCCTTATCAGCACCTTGGTATGTACTGGTAACTTGGCGAAATGGCTGGAATTTTATCAATAGTTTTTTTCTATACCACAATGCAGAACGTTTTACAAGCGTAGTTAATCGCCATTCCGCACCCTGGTTTTTTTACTTTTTAGTCGTGTTATTGGGCTTCGCCCCATATTCAGTTTATTTGCCTGTAGCGTTTGCTTCCTTAAAGTTTTGGCAACCAAGTTTCTGGCGCAATCAACCGCGTTCTCAACAATTTAGTATTTTTGTATTAATTTGGTTTTCTGTAATCTTTGGCTTTTTTACTATTGCAGTTACCAAACTTCCCAGTTACGTTTTACCCTTAATGCCAGCGGCTGCCATTCTCATCGCCCTACTTTGGAGTGATTTATTACAAACAATCCCTACTCCCGGACTACGTATCAGCGGCTGGGTCAACGTTATATTTGCATCAACCCTTGCAGTGGCGATGTTTTATATTACCAAATTGCTTGGTCATGACTCTGCTGCACCAAATTTTCGTCAAATTTTACAGCAATCAGGTTTACCTGTGGTTGGTGGTGTTATTTGGCTAGTTTGCGCGATCGCACTAAGCTTCTTAATATTGCAACGGCGACCCTTGGCGGTAATAGGGGTAAATTTAACAGCATTCATAGCATTTTTATTGCTTGTTCTGACCCCCGCCCTATTTATTATGGACAGCGAGAGACAATTACCTCTGCGAAAATTAGCGGAGATTGTAGTCCAAAGCCAACAGCCCCAGGAAGAGTTAGTAATGGTTGGCTTCAAAAAACCAACGGTAACATTTTACTCTGGGCGTACTGTCAATTACATCAAACTGACCGAAGAAGCCAGCAGGTACTTTAAAAATAGGGCTATCAAGAAATCCCAATCATCAGTAATGGTTCTATCACAACCGAAAAAGTTTCCGCAAATGGGTTTACAAACTACAGATTATAAAATTTTAGGCGAAAGTGGGGCGTATCAATTGATTCGAGTTAGGGGAGTAGGCAGTAGGGAATAGGGAAAGGGGGAGAGGGGAAAGACAAGGGAGACATATTTACCCTTCCTTGTCCCCCTACTCCTGACTTCCGACTCCCCACTCCCTACTCCCCACTCTCTTCTTCTAAAGTCTGACGAATCTCCTCTAATAACTCCTCCATCGATAGGTCACGGGGCAAAATAGCGGTGGCAATGCTCCTTAACGATTGTTCGGACATCCTGCCAATGGCAAGTTCTACCGATTCGAGTGTTGGTGGAACTATTTTTGCGTCTACTTGGGCATCATTCAAGCGGTGGCCAAGAAGTAACACGGGGGGTAAATCGAAGGGTAACTTTTGTAACACATTGAATGCTGCAATTACTTCTTTGGGAGGAGCAGCTTCGCCTAAATCGAGTAGCAATAAATCGACGCTGTGATGGCGAATTTGTTGCAGCAATTCCGCCCAAGAACGCCCCATTGCAGCTTTAAATCCAGCGGTTTGTAGGTACTGAATCAAGGCTTGGAACCATTCCGAGCCACGATTGGGAATTATCGATTCCGATTTTGAAAATAAACGATTCTCCGAATCTATACTAGTATTTTTGATGGCATTTGGTACTTTTTGATTGCGTAAATAATTATTTTTTGATTCCGGCAAATCGGGCAGCATCGTCAAATCGATGACTAAAATGCTCGGCGGACAAGAAACACCAGCAGCGATTTGCAGCACTGACAGCAATGCATCCGG